>NZ_JBCPGE010000037.1:0-49512 GCF_040914025.1 Ruminococcus sp. RTP21484sp1_RTP21281st1_A8_RTP21281_210402 | reverse complement strand
ATCAATTTAACAAGCCCCAGCAAAAAGCCGGGGCTAATACTTCAATTATTTTAGGACATTTTCAAAAACGCTTGACAGCCAAAATGAAGAAAATGTGCTTCCATACTCATCTCGGCCAGCGCTCTTCCTTTTTCAAAAGCGGAGCAAACGCCTGATGTGGCTCGCTCTGATACCAGTAAGCCACGCTTGCCACATCGTCCTGCCGTTCAAAATTTCCCTTATGGCAGCCTCCGATCTGCTGAAGCGTCACGCGCAGATCCTCCTCAAACAGAATCGGATCCAGAATATGCCAGCGATAAAAGCCACGCTGCGGAAGTGTATCATCATTATGATACGCACTCCAGGCCCGCTCATCGTGTGTGGAATAATACGGATATCCGAGGAACGGCGTATTGTAATTCTGCTCCACCGTCTTCCCGTCCACCTGCTTTGCAAAGCTCCAGGAGCCGCCGAAATAGTCCTCCATCCCGGTTCCACAGATCGTCGGATATTCCTCATCTCCGTCAATATAGAACTTCATCTCACCTTCGCCATACCAGTAACGCTCCAGTGATGTATGGGCAATATACGTGCCGACATAATGTCCGCGTCCCTTCACGCCATCCAGAATCGTATAATCCTTCTGCAGCTGCGTCAGCTTCTCCCTGCGCCACTGTGCATGGAAGTATAAGGTATCCTCCGGCTGCTCATCCAGCTCCAGATAATCAACCTGATAAAAGAAGCACTCCAGCTCTGTCTCGTGCTGATTTTCCAGTGTGATCCTTGCCCGCTTTCCGAACGGCATCTGAAAATAGCAGTTAAAACCTCTCGCCGGAACCACGCAGATCGGAAGGGAATTGACGATACAGTCCCTGGCAAAGCCGCAGCAGAAGAAGTCCCCGAGCGGGCTCTCCACAGAAGGTGTCTCCTCATCATCCCAGTACATCCGCAGCACCAGATCGCGCAGAACATAATAGTCCTTTTCCGTCTGATCTGCTACCGTGATCCAGATATGATTGATCACGCCCGGCCCTTTGATATCTGCCAGCGTTGTCACGCTTCCGGAAGCAAGGTTTCGCAGACACGGAGAACCTTTTCTGGAAGGTCCCAGATTGCTGGGTGCCATCCCGCCCTTTCCTTTTTCGCCTGTCGGATTTTCTGCATTGACAGAACGGCTTCTGCCTCTTTTTGCTGTCGTCAGATCTGAAATACCACCAAATCCATTCATTTCTTTTTCCTCCTACAATTTACTTTTTTACAGCTTTTTCAGATAATAGTAACCAAACGCCGGAATATTAACCCCGCATGCCTTCATCTTCTGTCCAGAGATCAGGTCGACATACAGACCGTCATTTCCATTGATCCATGCCGTCTTGTCATACTCACTGAAATTAAACAGACCGTAAATTTTCTCTCCGTCATAAAATCTTCCGATACAGAGTACACCCTTTTCCCACGTCTCGACTGTCCATGTATCTGCATAGGAGACAAACGCCTTCTCTTCCTTGCGGATCTGCTCCAGCTTTTGCAGGCCAAGGAACATTTTCCCTTCTACGGTAGACAGATCGTTTCTCTTTTTTGCCAGATCCCAGTGCATCACGCCACGGTGAATGTAACGGGAATCTGCCACCTTGTTCGGATCATCCTTGTAGGTATAATCGTTGACCTGTGCGATCTCGTCTCCGCTGTAGAGTACCGGAATACCGGACTGCATAAACATATACGCATGCAGCATCAGATCCTTGCGGATTGCCAGATCCATCGCGGCCGGATCCTGCTCAAAACCGGCTTTTTCGATTCCACACATGGAAGCGGTCGTTCCGCAGAACCGCGCATCTCCGGTCACCGGATCGGCATTGTACAGCTCACCTCGGCTCGTGCTGTTTCCTGCATAGCCCTGGAAATAGTCATTCAGATACTGCTTGTGGGAGCGCTCCATCATGCCCTCCTGCTCCAGTGTCGCATAATCCAGTCCCCAGCCGATATCATCGTGGCAACGCAGGTAATTCAGAAATACATAATCCTTTGGCAGACTGTCCACGATATCCAGCTGCTTCTTTAAAAGGCTCACATCACGTGTCGCTACGGTATGCCAGGTCGTAGCCATCGTCGTCACATTGTAGAGCATGTGGCATTCCGGCTTCTCGACTGTGCCGAAATACGGAACGACCTTCTCCGGCTCCATGACTACCTCACCGAGCAGCAGAATACCCGGGCAGACGATCTCACCGATCATACGCATCATGCGCACAATCGTATGCACCTGCTGAAGATTCCGGCAGGTCGTACCGAGTTCCTTCCATATATATGGCACCGCATCGATCCGGACAATGTCGATTCCCTTATTTGCAAGGAAGAGGAAATTGTACATCATCTCATTGAACACGCGCGGATTGCGGTAGTTCAGATCCCACTGATACGGATAGAAGGAGGTCATGACAAAATGTCCGGCATCCGGAAGCCAGGTAAAGTTGCCCGGTGCTGTCGTCGGAAATACCTGAGGAACCGTCTGTTCATATTTTGCCGGAATATCCCAGTTGTCAAAGAAGAAATAACGGCCCATATACTCGCCATCTCCCTGACGCGCACGCTTCGCCCACTCGTGATCCTCTGAGGTGTGATTCATGACAAAATCCATGCAGACATTAATGTCCTTCTCATGGCAAGCTGCGGTCAGATGCTCCAGATCCTCCATTGTGCCAAGCTTTTCCTGTACCTTGCGGAAGTCTGATACTGCATAGCCACCATCGGAGCGCCCCTCCGGAGTATCCAGAAACGGCATCAGATGAATGTAGTTGACGCCACACTGTTCTATATAATCCAGCTTCTTCTGCACGCCCTTCATATTGCCTGCAAAATTGTCGATGTAGAACATCATGCCCATCATGTCATTCTGCTTGTACCAGTCCGGGCGTTTCTCTCTGCTCGCATCAGATGCACGCAGATCGGTATTTCGCTCCATGTAGAAGCGTTTCATATTGTCGCACAGCTCTGCAAACATGGAGCTGTTGCCATAAAGCTCCATATACAGCCAGCGCAGCTCCTCAAAGTGCCGGTCAAACCGCTTCCGGTACGTCGCTTCGATTGCATCCTCGCGTGCTTTTTGGGCTGCCTCTGCCTCGCGCAGTGCAGCCACCTTCTCAGCTGCCGCCTTATCCTCAGCTGTCATCGTGATTGCCACGGTCGGCTGCTGTAATGTCTCCTGCTTTGTTGTCTTTTTTCTCGTTCTTTTCATCTTCTATCCTCTCCCTCCAGAATCGGAAGCATGATGCCCTGTTTCTCCTTTATATCAGTCTCTGGCAGTGGAAGCGTCGTCCCGCCGTCCTGAAAGACAATCGGCAGATCCACAATATCCTCCACCGCTTCTCCATTCAGAAGCCGCATCAGACAATCAACACTTGTCTTTGCGATTATCCCGGTATCCTGATAAATACTCGACACAAATGGCTGTCCGGTATTCATCCAGCGCAGCCCGTCATAACCAATCACCTGCACATCCTCCGGGACACGCAGGCCCATCTGCTCCAGCTCCTCCTGAATGACGACTGCCAGATGATCAGTACCTGCAAAAATCCCGTTCGGCCTTCCATTTTCCGTCATCTGATTATTCATATGTGCCTGCAATACACTTCCGATCAGGCTACGTGCAGAAAAGGATGAGTACACGGACGGTACCTGCTTCTCGGAAAACGTAATGCTTGCATATGGAATCTCGTTTTCTTCACAATATCCTTCAAAACCAAGTCTGCGCTTTCGCACCTCATTGTCCACTGACATAATGGTCTGCACAAGCAACAGGTTCGTCGCACCGCGCCGGGCCAGATTCTCTGCCGCCATACGTCCGCCCAGATAATTATCTCCGGATACACACGGAATATTTTTTGAAAAACGGCGCTCAATCGACACAAATGCCAGCGTATCATCCAGATATTCCTCCACATCACTGAACGTGACACCGATGATACCGTCGACCTTATTGGCTCTGGCCATTTCGATATATTTGATCTCTTTCTCTTTCTCGCCGTCTGAAATACACAGCAGTGGCTGTTTGTCATAGGCAGAAAGTGCATGCTCCAGCCCCTGCAGCAACAGGCTGTAAAACGGATTGATAATATTAGGCAAAATGACAACGACATAGTCGGTGCGCTGTGTACGCATCTTCCGCGCGATCCCATTCACCTGATAGCCCAGCTTCTGAATCGACCTCTCGACCCGCTGTCTCCGCTCTTCACTTACCTTTCCACCGTTAATGACATTGGATACCGTTCCTACCGATACACCTGCATCCATCGCCACGTCTTTGATTGTTGCCATACCTGTTATCCTCACTTCTTTTCCGGTATTCGATTTTTTATCTGTTCAACCATTGTTCTTTCACACTTTTATTTCAGTACGCACCACTTTGCAGCTTCCGGAGCCGCATCTCCATGCAGCTTAAGCGTTTTTCCAAGTACATTTTCCTCGGTCTCAATGGTGCCGCAAAGCCGTCCGCCGTCTGCCAGGATATCCAGCATCTCCTGATCGATCACAACTGTCATATCAAGCGGCTTCGCCGGATCAAACACACCTCGCAGTTCTCCATCCAGCTCATGCTTCCGGTCGGTGTCCACCCAGAGCTCGCCATGTGTAAAGTCTATCCGGATCGTCGTCTCTCCGATCTCAAGAAGCTCTGTTCCTGTCATTCCGGCATTCCAGCTAAGCACAACTTCCCTTGCTTCCCCTGCAATGGAAATGGTCTCATTTTGCGGAAGTACCTCCCAGCTGCCGCGCATGGCATGCAGCTCCTCTGTCATGGAAAATGCCAGCTGCAATCCGTCCGCGCCATCCTTCAGGCAGATTTCCTGCGGAATTCCCATTGCGCCGCGATACCAGCCGTTTGCATTATCCAGCCGCACCCACGGAACGAGTAATACTCTCTCTCCAACATTTACAAAATTCTGTGCGGCATAGGCCCGTCTGCTGAAATAGGCCATCTTCCGCTCCGTCTTCGTCTGGAAGGTATAGCCGTCAAAGCTGCCGATCTGATAATAACCGTCCGCAGACCAGAATACCCATTCCTTCTTATCCGTCCCCTCTACCGGAACCTCGATCAGAAGCGGACATTCCCACATCCCCGGTACCGTCATCTTCTGCGTCTGCTCCCAGTGCAGTAAATCGGCAGAGCGCAGGATCAGAAAATCATTTTCCTCCAGGTACATAATCATCACATAGGCGTTTGATTCCGCATGCCAGAATACCTTCGGGTCGCGGTTTTCCCCGACAATCCACGGAACCAGCTCTTCGTCACGCTTATGAAGGGTTTTCGTTCCGTCTGTCGACCACATCAGCTTCTGTGTGAAGAGATTACCTGCTTCCTTCGACCACTCGTTCATCCCTCCTGCCGCTGTATAGAAAAACAGCAGTGCATCCTTTCCGTAACCGGCTGTATTTTTTTCATCAACCAGCGCACAGCCCGAATACATCGTGCCGTACTCATCCGGCGTGATTGCCACCTCCTGCTCTTCCCAGTGCATAAGATCCGTACTGATGGCATGTCCCCAGGACATGTTCTGCCATTCCGTCGAATACGGATTGTACTGATGGAACATATGATAAACGCCATCCGCATACACCAGTCCGTTCGGATCGTTCACCCAGCCGTATGCCGGCGTGTAATGCAGCCGCGGACGGTACGGATAATCATTCTGCGGACGCGTCTCCTCCTCGCGGATGCCAACGCCATCCAGATACTCCTCCCCTTTTTCGCTGACTATCCGAAGCTCTTTTCCAAGATACTCCGTTGCCTTCCATGCCCCGTAAAAATCAATATGCTCTTTTCCGAGGGAAACTTTCATCTCCTGAACCTTCTGATCCCCGTCATATACCGACACCCAGGCCATTTCTCCGGACATATCCACCGGAAACCAAAGATACTTCTCACTCACTGTAATTTTCATAAACGTTTCTCCCGTTATTTTCTCCACAAGCTGAAATTATATGGCTCTTTTGCAGGCTCTGCATCTTTGTAGCTCAAAAGCTTCACACCCTGCTCCTGTAAAAAGCTAAGAACCGTCGGATCATTGTAAAACTCATAATCATCCTCCCGCTCCCACGCAATAAATTCCCCGGAATAATTGTGATTTCCGGTCATCTTCATCTCATCTGAGGTCTTTGCCGGATGCAGCACCAGCTTGTACTGGCCCTCCATCTTTTGGATCTCTTTTTCAAACAACGCCCGGTCATGGGAAAAATTTCCGTTATCCGGAAGCATCCGGTTGTAATAGCGGTGGTTGATCAACCCCTCTTCCTCTACCCACCGGTCAAATTTTTCTGCCAGTCCCGGAATGTCTCCCTCCGGCATCATATGAGAGTCAATATACGCTATCGGGAAGCCCACCTTGCGCAGCCGATCCAGCTGATACTTGTATTCGGTAATAATCTCATCCAGATCCGGCTTTGCCGCTGCCAGCTCCAGCACATCCTGGTAAAAAACGCCCCGGTGGTCGATCAAACTTTTCACTTTCTCCTTCGGCGCTACCGGTCCCCATACGACCCGATCCCATTCTGCATTGATCACACTGTGCATACCAAACGTGACATCCTTACTGGATGCAAGCATTTCCGCTGCTTCCTCCAGATATGGTGCACATGCCATCACGGATACATTTTTTACAATTCCTTTTTTTGACACTTCATAAATCGCCTGGTTCGCCGAATGGCTAGACCCAAAATCATCTGCTCTTGTAATTAAAGCTTTATCTAACATAGTAATCTCCATTCTATCCCCGTTGGCAAAGCGGAAACATCCTCTCTGCCAACTGCTCAGCACTGCGCACATCTGAATCAGGAAATGCTTACTCTGCCTTCATAACAGATGTGGGCAAGGTTCTTACCGGATCAGGAACAGCTCTGCTTCCATCTCACCGGAAAGTTCAATACTTTTCACAAGTTCCCCGTTTCCCGGAACATAATAGCAGGCTGTATCTTCATTAACTGCGATCTCCAGCACCCCACGGTCTGCCAGAATCGTCATATTCCTGATTTCCCGGATGTCAAGACGGTTCATAAAGGTAAATGCCAGCTTTTTCTTTTCGGCATCCCATTCAATCCGTTCGCCGCAGATCCACAATGCAAAAGGCGTATTCTCGGAAAAAGTCAGCTGCAGCAGCATCGCTCCGTCCTCTTCCCAGCAAAATTCCATCGGTTCCTTCTGAACCGTCCGCCAACACAACGGAATCTTCTGCTGCTGCAGCTCCCGGCACAGCGGTTCGGATAAGACATATTCACCGCCGTCTTTTTGAAGCTGCATTTCTCTCGGAGCGCCCATCAGGCCGCGATGATTATAATACGGCTGCGTATGTCCGCGCAAAAACGGGATCTGGAGTACACGTCCATCCAGATTGGCGACCGTCTGTGCCGCATAGACCTTCTCGCTTCCGTAAAATCTTCTTCCCGGCTGCGTCGCGGTAAACTGCATGCCGTCAAATTCTCCCACCAGGTAAAATCCGTCCGGTGTCCAGAACAGCCATTTTTCTTCTCCGGTGCTTTGTACTCTCAGCCGGACAAGATCCGGACATTCCCATGCCTCCGGAATCACCAGACTCTGCGTCTGTTTCCAATCCTTCATATTGTCTGAGACAAAAATTCCGAATTCATGCCCATCCAGGAATAATACCATAAACCAGTGCTTTTGTCCAAACCTGTATACCTTTGGATCCCGGTTTTCAAAAATCTGATTTGGCAGTATCTCACCCAGCGCCTGAAAATGCGTTCCATCCTCGCTCCACGCGATTTTCTGACACATCTTCTTCCCACGGCTCCATACGCTGTGATTTCCGGCACAGGTGTAATAGACCACCAGTGCATCCTCCGGCACTTCCGGCAGCTCACCCTCATGCAAAATGGCACTTCCGGTAAAAGCCGCGCCGTCTGCCGCCGGGAGCAGCGCCTCCTCCAGCTGCTGCCAGTGCAGCAAATCGCTGCTCACCGCATGCCCCAGCTCATATTGTTCCACTGAATACCAAACGGATTGTGCTGAAAATACAGATGATAGCTTCCCTGATACCAGCACGCTCCACAGACATCATTCATCCATCCGCTTTTCGGTGCAAAATGAATCCATGGCTGAAATGGCTCTGTATTTGGCAAGAGCTCATCCGACTGCAGAAACGGAACCGGCCGGTCCTCCTCATGCACAAACGTCAGTACCGAACCCTTCCATCGTTCTACCGGAAGCTCCGCATAAAAATCCGGTGCCCCGGATCCATAATCCACAAAAAGGCCTGCCTGGAACTGCAGCACTGCGGTCAGTTCCTGGTAAAGCCACACATTTTTTTCAATTGCATCTTTTCTGATCGGTATCCGAAGATAATTTTTTTCAATTAAAACCCGCTGATTCATGCGTTTTTCTCCTTGCATCTTCGTATTATCTCTGCCAAATAAACAGATTTACTGTATGCAGAAAAGGGCAACGCATTTTTACTAAATTGCTGCATTGCCCTTTTTCTTGCTTATACATTCATCAGGATTTTACTGCTCCTGCAACAACACCTGCAATAATATACTTCTGCAGCACGACATATAAGATAATAATCGGAATAATCGACATCACAAGGCCTGACAGAAGCAGATCCATCTGATTTGAATAAGTACCCTGGAACAGCGACATCGCTACCGGAAGGGTATATACCTTCTTGTCGGTCAGTATCAGGCTCGGCAGCAGGTAATCGTTCCACAAAGACAGGACATACAGGATGACCAGTGTCGCCGTCGGCGCCTTCAGCAGTGGAAATACGATGGAGAAATATGTCCGGAACGGGCCTGCACCATCAATGTGCGCCGCCTCCTCCAGTGCCAGAGGAACACTTTCCTTGATAAAGCCATGATACATGAATACCGCCATTGAGACAGAAAAGCCCAGATGCATGAAAATCAGCGTATATCTGTGATTCAGCAGACGGAACATGCCGCCGTAAATGGAGATCAGCGGGATCATGACTACCTGGAACGGAATGACCATCGAAAACATCATCAAAAGGAACAGGAGTTTATTGATCTTCCAGTCTTTTCTTACAAAGATGTAAGCGCACATGGAAGAAAACAGAATGATCAGAAGGACACTGATACCTGTTACTAGAAAGGAGTTCTTAAATACATTCAAGAAATCCAGTCTCTGGAAAGCTGTGATGTAGTTGTCAATCGTGAATCCCTTCTTGCCGCCGAAGCTGAGCGGCAGCTTTGTAATATCACGCTTATCCTTAAAGGAGTTCAGCACGATCATGAAAAACGGAAACATATAAAACAGGAACAGCAATACCGCAACCACCGTACGGATAATCGGTCTTATTTTGCTGGATTCTACACTTCTTCCCTCATCCATTACGCTTCTACCTCCTTCCGCTTATTCATAACAGCCTGAGAAACTGCAATAATCGCCGTAAACAGGAACAGAATGACCGCCTCGGTCTGACCCGGTCCGTAGGACTTTGTCACAAATGCCTTGTTGTATACGTACATTGCCGCCATAACGGTAGAACCGAACGGGCCGCCCTCAGTCAGGGCAAGGTTCAGATCGTAAACCATGAAGCAGCGGGTAATTGTCAGGAACAGACAGATCGTAAAGGAGGAACGCATCAGCGGGATGACAATGCTTCTTGTCACCTGGCTCTCCGTACATCCGTCGATCTTGGCAGCCTCGCGCAGGTCGGCAGATACACTTGTCAGTCCTGCGATGTAGATCAGCATCATGTAACCGGACAGCTGCCATACCGTTACGATGATCAGTGCGATAAATGCGGGTACCGGGGAGGACAGCCAGGACTTGGATAAAAATCCGATGCCTGCGTTCTTACCGATATAAACCAGAATGGTCTTGAAAATGAACTGCCAGATGTAGCCAAGTACGATTCCTCCGATCAGGTTCGGAACGAAGAAGCCTGCACGGAAGAACTTTTTGCCACGGAGCTTTCCGGTAACCAGCAGTGCCAGAAGAAATGCTACGACATTGACCAGAACCACGGACACAACCACATAGATCAATGTCAGTCCGAGTGCCTGCCAGAAGCCGGTATCCTTAAATAGCTCAGCGTAATTCGCAAGTCCTACAAACGGCTTTGACTTGGAAAGGCCGTCCCAGCTCGTAAAGGTCAGATAAAATCCGTATAAAAACGGGATAATAACTACTGCCATGAAGGCAAAGACTGCCGGTCCTGCAAAGGCCAGAAACAGTCCCGTATTTTTTAAAGACTCATTTTTTTTATTCATAATTCCCTCTCTTAATCGAAGAATAGCTGCCGCCACCGCCGACAGCAGCTATCATCAGCCGTTCAAGCTCTGTATGTCCATTGAATCGGTTCGGAATTATTTTGCAAGTCCGGTCCAGTAATCCTGAATCTCCGTTGCGAAGGTAGCGCGGTCGGTCTCACCTGCGAAGTACTTCTGCATGTAAGCACCAACGGTCTGCCAGTGATCTCCCGGGTAGGAGTACGGTACGTTGATGACTTTGCCTTCCTTCACGTAGTTCTGAACGCTCTGTGCCAGCATGTTGGTAACATCCTTGTCGATATTCGTGAATGCCGGGATCAGGGAGCACTGCTCGATCAGAACGCTCTGGCCTTCCTCAGACTCAACAAGCCAGTTCAGGAAATCCTTCGCTGCTGCCTGCTGCTGCTCATCATTGCACTCCTTGTCGATCATGACCTGCTTCGTTGCGCTGCCGCAGATGGAGCTGTTTACTGCTTCGTTCTCAGAGGTCTCATTCTGCATTACCGGCATGATACCGATCTCTGTGCCGTCTTCAATATAGGAAGAAATCTCTGCCCATGCCCAGTTACCATTGAAATAAATAGCTACTTCGCCTTCTGCCAGGTCTGCGCAGTTCGTAGCGTAGTCCGCTGCGAGCGGGTCATCCTTATTGATATTGTACTGAGCCAGAAGATCGAAGGTATCCATCAGAGCTGTGAATCTCTGGTTGGACATCAAATCTACGTTACCAGCCTTCAGGTCATCGATGAACTTGGAAGTTGTCTCCATCGTGCTGTCCTGCTCCTCATATACCTGTGTGAGGTAATGTCCTCCAAGAGCATAGTCCTCCATGTTCAGTGCTACCGGATACTCCATGCCGTTCTTAACGAGCTTCTCCAGCAGAACTGCCAGATCATCCATGTTCGTTACAGAAGACGGATCCCACTCTTCGCCGAGGGTCTCTTCGATCGCGGTCTTATTGTAAATCAGGCCACGGCCCTCAATGCAAAACGGGAAGCTGTAAAGCTTGCCATCTACAGATACACCGTAGGTCTCACCACCGTTTGCTGCCCAAGACTCATTGCTTAAGTCTGCACCATACTCCTCGCAGATATCAGCTACGTCCTGTACATCGCCCATGATCAGGGTCGGTGCATTGTTCGCTGCATATCTGGCTGCGATCTCCTGAGACGGTGAACCGCTGTCGCTGATCGTATAAACATCCAGTGATGCTCCGGTCAGCTCGCCCCACTCTGCTGCTGCATCTACCAGGTAATCCTGGAGCTCACTCTTTGTGTTCAGCATTGTGATGGAAACCCCATCGTAGCTTCCTGCCTCGTACGCAGAAGCGTTCACGTTCACGTTCACGCCCATAAGGCCAACCATCATGCTCAGTGCCATTGCTGTTGAAACTGCTTTTTTCATATTCATCCTCCTGTTTTTTCTGTTGCTTGTTTTGTTGAAATGAGTTATTTTGTGCCGTTCTTTTGAATCGTTTCATTTCTTGTTTTTTGCAACATTTATTGTGGTTACAGAATAACACAATCTTTTTCTGATTTCAATGCACAGATATGTACAATATCGTTTCCTGTTTTTGTGCACTTTTAACCTGTTTTCGTTTTCTGTTTCGTATTCCGGTTTTTGAACGTTCATTTTCGTTCTTTCATTTTTCATTATGAATATTCATTTTTTTGAATTTTCTGAATCGAATAAACAGAAGATTCATTTTTTTCGTTGCGATATGTTCCTTAATAAAAGTATAGGAATGCCCGTTTGATTTACTTGCAGGATGCCAGCTGAAATGATACGATGAAAGTAGCTAGGATTGCGAGAGCACTGATGCAGATTCAGGATGCCTATATAAACAGGCATCCGCATCATATCCCTCTTCTGTTTATGATGGATGTCATCCACGGCTACCGCACGATTTTTCCGGCTCCGATCGCGCAAGGCGCTTCCTTTGACCCGGAGATAAGCAAAAGGGCTGCTTCTGTCGCCGCACGCGAGACATCTGCCGCAGGAATCCACGTTGTCTTCTCTCCGATGGTTGACCTCGTCCGCGACCCGCGCTGGGGGGCGTGTCATGGAGTCCACCGGCGAAGATCCATATCTGAACAGCCGCTTTGCTGCGGCACAGATCCATGGCTTTCAGGGCGACGATATGAAAGAGGATGGGAAGGTGTGCGGCTGTATCAAGCATTTTGCCGGATATGGCGGTGCCGAGGCCGGAAGGGAATATAATACCGTACAGGTCTCAGAGCATACGTTCCGTGAGTATTACCTGCCCTCCTATGAAGCCGGAATCAAAGCCGGAGCCGGTATGGTCATGACAAGCTTCAACACCGTCAACGACATCCCTGCCACAATTAACCAAAAGCTCATGCGTCAGATGCTCCGTGAGGAGATGGGCTTTGACGGCGTACTGATCTCCGACTACGCTGCAATCCTTGAGACAGTCGCACATGGTGCTTCCTCCGATAAAAAAGATGCCGCACACAAAGCACTGCTCGCCGGTGTCGACATCGATATGATGACCGGCTGCTATGCCGGGGAGCTTGCAAAGCTCGTAAAAGAAGGCACGATTCCGGAGTCACTGATCGACGAGAGTGTCCTGCGCATCCTGCAGCTGAAAAATCAGCTCGGTCTCTTTGAGCATCCGCATAAGGATGCCGACCCTGAAAAAGAAGCCCGCTATATCCTCTGTCCGGAACATCGCGCGCTGGCCCGCGAGGCAGCTGCCGCTTCCTGCGTACTGCTCAAAAACGACAAAGTGCTGCCGATCCGCCCATCCCAGAAAGTAGCTTTTATCGGGCCGTACATCGACAATTACGAGATTTGCAGCAGCTGGGCCGTCACCGGACATCCAGAGGACTCCGTCACGATCCGACAGGCCGCTAAGGAACTGCTCCCGGACTCTGACCTCACCTTTTGCCACGGCACGACGCTTCTTCCGCGTGACCACGTCTTTGCCGGCTTTGCAGAGCCAAATCGCGCCGAAGAATTTTATGCCGACGTGTTTGCGGATCCGGAAAAGGCACTGGCAGATGCAGTCGCGGCCGCTAAGGCTGCTGATGTCGTCATTCTGTGTCTTGGAGAGCATTACCTCCAGACCGGCGAAGCGACCTCACGCACTGAGCTTTCCCTTCCGGAGAATCAGATGGAGCTGTTTTGCGCAGTAAAGACAGTCAATCCAAATGTCGCCGTTGTGCTCTTTAACGGACACCCGCTGCTTCTTGACGAGCTCTCCCGTAATGCCGCTGCAATTCTCCAAGCATGGCTTCCGGGTACTGAGGGCGGTCATGCGATCCTTGATCTTCTGACCGGTACAAAAAATCCATCCGGAAAGCTTCCGATGACATTTCCGCGGAATATGGGACAGATTCCGATTTACTACAACCATTTTTCTACCGGGCGTCCGCTGACCGGAACAGATCCACAGCGTTTTGTCTCCAAATACACCGATACGCCAAACACACCGCTCTTCCCGTTTGGATACGGATTAAGCTATGCAGAGTTCTCTTATTCTGATGTGAGCCTTTCTTCCGATTCTCTGACGAGCGAAGATTCCATCACTGCATCCGTACAATTAAAAAATACCGGTGCATGCACCGGTACGGAAGTCGTACAGCTCTATATTCAGGATGTTGCCGCGAGCACGGTTCGCCCGGTTCGGGAGCTGAAAGGCTTTACACGTATCACCCTGACTCCTGGTGAGACACAGACCGTCTCCTTCCGGATTTCCGAGGCAGAGCTGGCCTTCCACCGGGCAGACGGCAGCTACGGCACAGAGCCGGGTGCCTTCCGCGTATGGATCGGCGGCAGCAGTGCCACGGAAAACGGAACAGGATTTACTTTACGTTGAGCTTTTCTTTAAAAAAATCTGCGATGATTTTCCAGACTTCTCTCTGGAAAAAGTGCAAATCTGCGTGATCCGCGCCCTCGATGGCGATCAGATCCGCATCTGCGCCCGCTTTGGTCAGCGCCTCATACATCGCCTCGCCCTGTGTGTACGGTACCGTATGATCATTGGTGCCGTGCAGCAGTAAAAATGGCGGGGCATCCTTTGTCACATAGCTGATCGGGCAGGCCTTCATCGCCTCCTCTTCATGCAATGCCGCGTTTTTTCCAAGCATCAGAGATTCCGGCGCAGCCATCATCTCCACATCGGAAAGACGCGGCATTTTGCTGATATCCGCCGGAAGATACCACGGGCAGGCTGCCTGCACCGCACTGCTGTACTCCAGGTAATCCCCCTTGTCAAATTCCTTATGGCCACCGGCCAGAGCTGTCATAACCGTCAGATGTCCTCCGGCTGACTCTCCCATCACACCAAAGCGCTCCGGATCGATGCCATAGCGCTCACTGTGTGCCTTCAGATACCGGATCGCCGCCTTTACATCCTCAAGCTGTGCCGGGAATACCGCCTCGTTACTCGTGCGGTACTGTACGCTCGCCACGACAAAACCCTCGCGTGCCAGATCACAGAGGTATGCCAGATGTGCGCTCACACTCATCTGCAGCCACGCACCTCCGCAGATCCACACGATACATGGACGTTTTTCCGTGTGCTCCGGATAAATAACATCCAGCTTCAGATCCCGCACCGTATGCCCAAACCACGCATCTACCTGTGCGAACGCCACATCCGTGCTGACGACGTACTGCGGCTCTTTGACTGCTACCTGAATTACTTTTTTCATGAAATGAGTCCTCCTTAAAGCATCTATCAGCCATTGCACTCATTCGTACTAATTATAATATGGTATATCAGCAAAAACAATCGTGGCAATATAACATTTTGCTTACTTTATAAAAATGAACAATTGAGAATCTATGTTACTTTAAAAAGAATGAACAATATTCTTTTGTTCAAAACTGAATATTGTTCAAATATCAAATTTATGGACAAATTCCTTAAAGCCTTATTTTATAAGGTTTTTATGTGTTTTGTATAAAGTTCAAATTTTTCGAGAGTTTTTAGCACATCTTGGATTCCCCAACTCACTTTTCTCACAATAATTCACATACACCATCGGCTCCATATCTTTTGGAAGCTCCGGATCATAGGCTTTCAGTCTTTCCATCAATACACCTGCACGAACAGATAAGCCTGATGGAAAAGGGAGATTCCACCAGGCTCTTTCAGATCTACTCTTCCGTTTCCGGAAAAGACGGCTTATATCGTTTGTTTGCAGATTGTGGCACTACGATTTCAAAAAAATAATATCCAAGATACCGGAGAGCTACTTTTTTCTTCCGGTAAAAACTTGCCCGGCTCATCCCCAGTTCAAGCATAATTTCCATATCTGTCATTTTTCTGTGTCTGCAGAAGCAGCCATAAAGCACATCATAATATTCGGTTCCAAAATTCGGGGTAAAATATTTTACCAATGTCATTGCCCGGTTGACCATATCGCAAAGTCCATAGATTAGAATGATATTGTTTACTTCTTTTTTCAGTTTTCCTAAATTCATGCGGTAATCGTAAGAATCCATATACTGAAGAGCATAAGCCATGTTCTCATTGATCTTTTCCTGACACTCCTGCTCTATATTCATCCAGAACCATCTGATTTTCCAAAATCAAGTCCTGATAATTGTTCATCAGTTCCTTGATTTTTCCATAGTACAGGTTCATTCTTTCTTCTGTATGGCGTGCTGCATTTAAGGTTACTTCTTTAAACGATCTGATCGCATAATCTCTTTCTGTCATTATCAAAATCTCCTTTTCGTATTGAATCGTCTTTCTCTGACGTTCTACACTCCCATCCCTGTGATTTTGACGGAAGCTCAATAAGAATTATTCTTGAGCAGGGTCACATCTGCATAGACAATATAGTGGGTATATTGTTTCATGGACATAAATGTAATGCCCTTATATGTCAATCTGAAAAGAGCAAAAGGGAAAGGTCAGCTCTTCTGCAGATCCTGTTTTCTTTCTTAAATCTTTACGCACTCTTGTATTCCTTATTGTTTGCTCTCTTGCTTGGTAAACTGCGCATGTAGTTAATAGCGTCCTTTTGCAGCCGCAGAGCTTCCTTTCTTTGTTGCTCATTCCAATTTTCCCAATTTGCTCGGTTTTTTCTTCTGATGTAGTATAATTTGCTTGCTGCCCTTTGATACTCAAGGTTTTCTTTTGATTTACCTTTATTGAAGCTTTTCTTTAAGTTTTCCGCAAAATCGTCCAGCTTCGACAGATGTATATTTGCCAATATTGGACTTACTCCTGAACCCTGAGGAGTTCCTGAGAAAGTGCAGTTATAAGCCCATTGCTCCATGTAGCCTGCCTTCAACATTTTCCAAATGAGAGCCAAGAAATTTTCATCCTCGATTCTCTCCCTCAGAATATTCACTAGCACATGGTGGTCAAAGCTATCAAAACAGGCATGAATATCACCTTCTACAAACCATGTGATTCCGGTGAATTGATTCTGTATTTGCTGTAAAGCCGAGTGACAGCTTCTTTTAGGTCTGAATCCATGAGAGCAGTCTGAGAAATTTGGTTCATATATACTCTCAAGAATCATTTTTACAACCTCTTGTACTAATTTGTCTTCTGTTGATGGAATTCCCAATGGACGCTTCTTTGTGCTGTTTTTCTTTTCAATATACACTCGCCTTGCGGGATTCGGCTGATAGCTGAAACTCCTAATGCTTTCGATGAGAGCACTTATTCGCTTCTCGCTCATACCATCTAGGCTTTTGCCATCCACACCAGATGTCATACTTCCTTGAGATTGGCTTATATTCTTATAAGCTAGAAAATAAAACTCTGGGTTGTATAAATTCCGATATAATCTTTTAAATTTATACTGTTTGTTTATTGCTTGTTCTGAAAGACTTTTCAATACCTTTACTGGTTCTCTCAATGTCTCACACATCCTTCCTCGTTTTAGTATTGAATGATAAACTGCCGTCCTTCGCCATGTGGGCGTTATTATTCGCTTCCGATTTTACGGCTATCCTTGTCAATCCAAGGTCCTCGAACTACTATGACGGCTCCGTTACCATGCTGAATATTCAGAGTCATCTCTCTTGCTTTTTACACTTGAGATTTTTCACCTTTCGGCATTACTCATAGCCACTTGGGCATTTCAGTTTAGGTAATCCCCGTTTAGCTTCATTGTGATAAGTTGTACTATTATCGGTATGGGAGTTTTCGTCATTTTCCATTACTTATGGCTGGCTTACGTTGATTATCCCGCGGATTGCAGACAGCAAAATACTAATCCGCCAACGTACCACCGTAACATCTTCCATTCGGTGTGGAGATGGTTAGCTCCAGCCTCTGACTTTCCTTCAAGCAGTTTAGCCTTCATCCTTATATAGTACCTTTCGCCTCGACACTCAGTCGCAGCCTGGAAGATTCGCTGACTTGTGCCTTTACAAACGTGCTGTTGTCCCCTTCATGTTTCCACTCGAGGTTAGTTGTTGACGATAAGATTGTGTTTTTTGCACTTGATAATTTTTCTTATTACTTTCTCATAGTAAAATCACAATGACCCACGACAATTGGGCGTCCACCCCAACCGCCTTACGGGCGCACCGGGTCTACCATAGAGATTGTATATGGATCATTCGCAGAATATCTGGTAGCCAGATGAGCAGATACTGTATCACTGTTGTAATAAACCTCTACGCCAACGCCGGTCTCTTCTGCATACTGAGCAGCTAACTCTTCGAACTGGCTCTGAACCTCCATCTTGGAGTTAAAAATTGTGATGTTCACATCGTCTGCCATAACCGGTACAGATACACTTGCCATTGTTGCTGCTGCAGTTGCAACTGCAATTGCCATTGAAATACGTTTTTTCATTTTTGCTTCCTCCTGTTTTTTACGTTCTTATTGAGACGTTTTCTTGATGATTGTATGATAGCATTGCGCTTCTAATATGTTAAGCGGTTGTCATATTTTTCTGTGGTTTTAAAGTCATTTCATTAGTTTTATACTATTTCAAGCATCTTATTTTGTGCATTTTTACATGTGTTTTATATTGATATGTTGTGTAATTTCAGTTTTTTCTGTTTTTTCTTAAAATTCGCTCTTTTTAATATCGCAACCGTATATCATATCTGTTATGCTGAACAACATGTGCAAAAGCTTTGTTACCCTTTGCGTGCCAGATGCCACCTGCTTTAGCGGACAGATTCCTATTGCATAAAAAAATCAGCTGCTACGCAAAAGCCAGAGGCAATTGCTATAACAGCTGACTTGTATTTTTTTATTTTGGAAATTCCCAAATCATCTTAAAGAAACTCCTGTTTCCTTCAGGTTGTTCCCCGCTCAACCAGGGTAACAGGAAATACGGCTTTGGTGGGTACCATTTTTCCCTCATCGATCTGCGCAATGGCAGCAACTGCCATCTCTGCCATCTGCTCCACAGGCTGATGAATCGTCGTAAGTCCCGGACTGGTAAACTGCGCAATGTTCACATCGTCAAATCCTACGATTTTCAACTGCTCCGGAACCTTAATTCCCAGATCCGCGCATGCCTGCAGTACATAGGCACCAATAACATCTGAACTGGCAAATACGCCATCCACCTCAGGATTGTCTACCAGTGCCTGTCTTACATATTCATAATATTCCAGAGAATCAAAAAGACGGTTATCCGTTACCATAACCACATTTTCTTCATTTCGATTCTTACAGATATCACGGAATGCAACCTCACGAAGATCTCCTGGCATATGGATGTCGACCCCTGCACTTACTCCGCCGATAAACATCAGCTTCCTGCAGCCCTTCTCTATCAGCAGCTCCGTTGCAAGCACCCCGCCCTGATAGTTATCACATTCAATTCCGGAGGTTCCCTCATCCATGGAACGCTCCAGTGTGATCAATGGGAAATTCAGACCTTCGAATTTCTCTGTTTCAAAGCTTCCACTACAGAGAACCACACCTGCAACTCTTTCGCTTTTGCACATCTCAATGCACTGTTCTTCACGTTCTTCCTTATATCTGGAAACAAAGAGCATGATGCGGTATCCCCGTTTCGCAGCTTCTCTCTCCAGGCGGCTTAACACCTTGGAAAAATAAGGATGTTCAATACTCGGCAGAATAACTCCGATGGTATTACTTTTCTGCTTAGACAGAGCGCGAGCTGTCTCATTAGGCTGATAATTCAGTTCCTTCATCACCTGATATACTTTCTCTCTGGTCTTGTCACTGATATAGCCTCTGTTATTCAGGACTCTGGAAACCGTTCCTACCGTCAGACCCGAGGCCTTCGCCACATCCTTAAGTGTTGCCATATATATATCTCCTTTATTGCGAGCTGCAGTAATTTTTTAATTTCATCTTGATTTTATCACCTCGTAGTTTCTTGTGTCAACCGGTAAATATATTCTGCTTCTACATCCACCCGGCATCCATATTGCTGCATGCCATCACCACACTGTCGATTCCCAGAAGGATCAGATAGACGCCGATGATGAAGCCTGCGGAAAACAGAGCTATGGCAGGCCAGATGATCATGAAACAGCCCAGGATGATTCCAAAAATATTTACGATCATAGTAAAGTAACAGAAAAATTTTCCTGCCAGGCGGACCAGCGGGAGGTGGGTCAGTCTGGAAACGGAATGGGCGATGAACCAGATTGGGAGAAGCAAGGTCATGATCAGTTCTCCGGCGTTTGGATACATCAGAAGCATTAAGCCGGCAAGAAGACTCAAAATACCGGATATCAGGGCAACTGTAGGTGCAAAACCAACATAATGCTCCGTCTTTGCATAAAATACGATATCTGAGATTCCTGTAATCACAGCGAGAATGCCATATACGACGGTGATTCCCCGGATAGTATTTCCAGGATTAAATAAGGTGTAGATTCCAAGAAGGATCAGCAGGATTCCCTCGATGAGTTCCAGCCATCCATAGCGTGAACGTCTTCTCATTTTTCCTCACTCTCCTCTTTGTTCAAAATTTCCATAAACTCTTCACCGGTTATGGTCTCTTTTTCGTAAAGGAACATAGCCAGTTCATCCAGTTTTTTACGGTTGTCTGTCAAAATCTTTTTAGCTTTTTCGTGTTCCCGTTTCACAAGCTCTACCACTTTTTCGTCAATTTCCTTCTGGGTGTCTGCTGAACAGGAAAGAGATGCGTCACCACCAAGATACTGGTTGGTAACAGTCTCCATAGCCACCATGTCAAACTCGTCAGTCATTCCATAGCGGGTAATCATGGCTCTTGCAATTTTGGTGGCCTGTTCAATATCGTTAGAAGCGCCAGTAGTAATCTCGCCGAAAACAATTTCCTCTGCAGCACGTCCGCCGGTGAAGGTTGCAATCTTATTTTCCAGTTCTTTCTTTGTCATCAGATACTTGTCACCAGTTTCTACCTGCATGGTATAGCCGAGTGCACCGGAAGTACGCGGAATAATAGTAATCTTCTGAACAGGAGCGGAATGGTTCTGAAGGGCTGCCACCAGGGCATGTCCGATTTCGTGATAGGAAACCACTTTTTTCTCCTGGTCAGAGAGAACTGCGTTTTTCTTCTGGTAACCAGCGATTACCACTTCAATACTCTCTTCCAGATCTGCTTCTGTAACGATTGTACGTCCGTCACGGACTGCACGAAGTGCTGCTTCGTTTACAATATTTGCCAGCTCGGCTCCGGATGCACCAGATGCCATACGTGCGATAGTGTGGAAATCCACGTCATCGGATGCTTTGATTTTTCTTGCATGAACCTTCAGAATTGCTTCACGTCCTGTAAGATCTGGAAGCTCAACTGGTACGCGGCGGTCGAAACGTCCTGGACGGGTAAGTGCCGGGTCAAGGGATTCCGGGCGGTTGGTAGCTGCCAGAATGATAACCCCATTGTTGCCTTCGAAACCATCCATCTCTGTAAGCAGCTGGTTCAGTGTCTGCTCACGCTCATCGTTACCACCAACCTGGCCATCACGTTTTTTACCGATGGCATCGATTTCATCAATGAATACAATACATGGGGCTTTCTCTTTCGCCTGCTTAAAAAGATCACGAACTTTGGAGGCACCCATACCTACAAACATTTCTACGAATTCAGAGCCGGACATGGAAAAGAATGGAACATTCGCTTCTCCGGCAACTGCTTTGGCAAGCATTGTTTTTCCAGTACCTGGAGGGCCTACAAGGAGAACGCCTTTCGGCATGGAGGCTCCCACGTCTGTGTATTTCTTCGGGTTGTGAAGGTAATCTACAATCTCTGCAAGGTTTTCCTTGGCTTCATCCTCTCCAGCTACATCTGAGAAACGGATTCCTTCACTGGACTGAACGTAAACCTTTGCATTGCTTTTTCCCATGCCAAATGCCATGGAGTTTTTGCCTCCAGCCTGCTCCATCAGCTTCTTCGCCATATAATTTCCAAGAACTATGAAAATGATCAACGGCAGAAGTCCGGTTACCAGGAAGCTGAGAATCGGAGAGGCCTGCTGGTCAATGTCTTTGGTAAAGGTGGCACCGCACTCATACAGACGGTCGGTGAGATCGGGGTCATTCATAAGACCGGTTTTATAAATTTTTTCGTTGTTCTTATCGGTAAAGACGATCTGGTTATCTTCTACTTCTACTTTACCGATGTTTTTGTCATTGATCATGCTCATGAAGGTACCGTAATCGGTTTCTTCTACCTGATGCTCCATTAAGATTGGGGAAACCACCAGGTTAAAGACGATCAGTACCAGAAGCACAATGCCGTAGTAATAGATCAACGGCTTTTTTGGGGTTTTTACTTCTTTCATGGTTGTAGTCCTTTCTTATGTAAACTAATAGTGTCTACTCACTCTTCTGCCTCTTTCTTCTCTTCTAGACGCTGGGCTTCAATAGCCTCCAGCGATACCAGAAGTGCCCGGTTTACTGCCTGCATTGCAAAATCAAGGGCGTATTCTGCGGTGAGGATTTTCTTCTCCGTTCCCGGGAGCACATTTCCAAATATTGGCTCCTTATTTTTCAAATTTATGTTTTCTGCCTCCAGCACTTTTCCAACTGCTGCCTCCACCTGGTCGTAGACGCCTGCCAGCTTCATTACACAGTCTGTCTTGGAATGGCGAAGTCTGTTTTCCAAAGTGATACGGCTTTCCTGACATTCCTGTCGAAGATTCTGGATCTGTTGGTGGAGTCTTTCCGTATCCATACTCTCCGCCAGCTGAATCCGACTGTGGGTCTGTTCCAGTTTTTTATCCAGCTCGTACATTTTTACGGATAAAATTTCATGTGCCATATATGGTTCCCTCCTCTCCTTGCGGATTACGTTATCATTTCCATCCTTCCTCAAACAGGCTCTAGAACATGTTTGAAAAAGGCTTTCTGCAAGATGTGCGTCACAATCACGCTCCGTAATCCTGATAATTTTATTCTAGTACAAGCAAAAGAAAGTGTCGATAGTCAGAAATTTCACCGTGTATAGACAAAACGGGCAAAGTGTAAAAAATACACCTCGCCCGTTTGATCCCTTGTTTAGTTTCCTCCATGTACTTGCAATCGGCCTCTGGATTCTATTCCCAGTCAGTCTCCGCCATATACCGCTATATCTATATCGCTTCTTTCTGTATTGTTTCCCCTTGCACGCGATCCAAACAATATAACTTTTCTGACAGAATACCTCTTAGCAAACGTTACAATATCTTTTACAACCCTTTCCGGAAGATCATAGCCCATACTTTGCCGCCTCCATTTCCTGTAAATACAGTCAAACGATATTTTATAGTTCTTCTGGAGCATTCTTTCCCATCATAATCAAATAGACTTCGTGTACGATCATATCCAGATTCTTCGTATCCTCCGGTGTCCAGTCCTGGAAAATACCAAAGATAGCATGGCTGTGGTAACGGAGGATCAGTTTCAGCTCCTGGCGGCTATAATTCTGGTACAGATTTTCTTCTTCCACAATGCTCTCAAACAGCTCGTAGGTTCCTTGCATAAGGGTTTGTTCCAATTCTTTTCCATAATTACTTTCTATTCCTTTTCGCACTTCGGGTATAGCATTGATGGCAAAAACAAACAGATACTTCAGCGCTGCTTCTGCGCCGCCCTGCTCTTTGCACGCCTCTAGCAGCCGCCTGGTTCCCTGCTTTATGCTCCACTGAATCATATCCGGTATTCCTTCGAAATGGTAATAAAATGCCTGCCTAGTGATCTGGCACTCTTCCACAATATCCTTTACTGTAAGCTTCTTTACTTTTTTCTCCAGAACCAGCTTACGGGCTGCTTCTGTGATGATTTCTTTCATGTCCATATACTGTGGTTCTCTTTCCTTTATCCGGTGTTGAATCATAAACAATCTCTAATTCTTATACCTTAATAGCTACATGCAAATCATATTATTGGCAACAACGACTAACTACAGCTCATACAATTTCACAGGTTATATATCTTTAACAATTTTCCCACTGCATTTTCCTATGACGCTTATACCCACTACATTTTCCAATAATGCTTATATTCATACTTTGAGTTTCTAATTTGACTCTTCTGAATCTGCAATATTTTTCTCATCTACAGTATCTTGTTTCTCTGGTACCACTACATCTTCTCGCGCCTGCATAGCGGCTCTCTCACGAATGCTCTTCTTCGGGGCGGCCGGTTGAGATTGCTGGGAGGATTTCTTCCTGGCTGGGTCTACTGCAAATTTGCGTTCCGGATCAGCCTTGGCAACTTTGCCTAAACGGGTGGCACCCCAAAGTAAAAACAGCGGAAGTACAATGGCTGTAAAAAGAAGCCCCAGATTCATCAATCCAGTAAAAAACAGAATTACCTGCATGACAATCTCTGTTATAAGAAGAGATATGGCCAGTTTCACAGAAAATCTGCTCTTATCTACTCTGTTGGAATTTCTTACAGATAGAAATCCAACTACAGCTTCCCAGATTCCCACTGCAATAAAACAAATACCAATCCCTTTCAGAAGTCCACTTCCCACTCCGGCATTCTCAAGAAGTTCTACATACTCTGCAGTTCCCTTGTCTACTTCCAGAGCTGTCATAAAGAAATTGATTCCATACATGATCGTGGAGGTAATGGCTGAAAACATCAGGAAAATACCACCAAACATCAGACACATCCTGCCATTCATCGCCTGCCGTGTCACCTTCATCCTCTCAAATTGATCCATAATCAAACCTTCCTCTCTTTTTTGTAAACCAACAAAAACACAATTTTAATATTAGTCTAACATATCATTTTTCGTTATTCAATGTACAGATTCCTGTTCGTGTAACAAACATTATGGGTTACGATTCTCGATCTTCGCAGAAACAGGCTCTAGCTTAATAATTACCTTTACTTTCCAGATTCAGCTTTATATAATGTATTAGAGTGTGTTTGACGCACAAGTTACATGTGAAAGGCAGGTTTTACCAATGAACTGCAATAAAAAAGATCTTTTACTTTATGCCGTTACTGACCGCAGCTGGTTAAATGGCAGAACTTTATATGACCAGGTCGAAGAAGCCTTAAAAGGTGGGGCTACCTTCATTCAGCTACGCGAAAAAAATCTGGATACAGATAGTTTTCTCAAAGAAGCTGCGGAAATCAAAGAGTTATGTGCGCGCTATCATGTACCATTCGTGATCAATGACAATGTAGAAATTGCAAAAGAAATCAATGCCGATGGCGTTCATGTAGGGCAGGAGGATATGGCTGCTGGTAATGCCAGAGCCATCCTCGGTTCTGACAAAATCATCGGCGTTTCTGCGCATACAGTTGAAGAGGCTGTTCTTGCTGAAAAAAATGGCGCAGATTATCTGGGAGTAGGTGCCGCATTCCAAACCGGAACCAAAAAAGATGCCGGCAATATCAGCCATGAAACTATAAAACAAATATGTAAGGCTGTAAATATTCCCGTTATTGCCATTGGCGGAATTACACATGACAATGTAATGGAACTGGCTGGAAGCGGTATCTGCGGAATTGCAGTTATAAGTGCCATCTTTGCAGCTGAAGATATTACAAAAGCAACCAGAGAGCTTAAAGAGCTTACTCTCAAAATGAAAGATTCTACTTGTATTTCCAAAGACAATGCATCTTCCAGGAAAGGAATTTCATGTTAAGGGGTGCCATCTGGGATCTGGATGGTACGATTCTGGATTCTATGTCAGCCTGGGATCATGTAGGCGAAAATTACCTGCGAAACCAGGGAATTGAACCTGAACCGGATCTGGATGAAGCAATCGCCACTATGAGTCTCCACCAGGCAGCTGACTATTTTATTGAGCACTATGATGTAAAACAGACCCGAGATGAATTGATCAAGAGTGCTGTAGCAATTGTAGATGATTTCTACCGCTATGAAGCTCAGCTGAAGCCTCATCTGAAAGAATTTCTGGCTCAGCTTCATGAGACCGGAGTCAAAATGTGTATTGCCACTGCTACAGAGCGCTCCCTCGTGGAAGCTGCCCTGGCACGTTGCAGAGTGCTTGACTATTTCAGCGAAATCTTTACCTGCTCCTCTGTGGGTGCCGGAAAGGACGAACCAACCATTTATCGGGAAGCCTTGAACTTTCTTGGCACTGACCGAACCAATACCATGGTCTTTGAAGATTCTCTTCATGCCCTTACTACAGCTAAGAAAGATGGCTTCTATACCACTGCTGTGTACGACTCTCATGAAGAAAATCAAGAGGAAATACAGCGTCTGGCAAACTGTCGGATTCATGATTACGGTGAGTCGGAAGAGTTTATTAATTTTACAAAAAATCTATAGAACTTTTTATTTGTCGGGAAGCTTAATTGCTTCCCGATATTCTTTATTCAACCAAGTATCTACTACATTGACGCAGGATGATTTCTTCATATGCAAGGCGGAGGAAGGAGGCGTAGCGGTGGCTACGGCGACCGACGACAACGCAGCAGATGAAAAATCAGACAAGTCAATATGGCAGTTACTTAATATTCGATGTACTAGCTTATCTGCCACTTCACATGACTTCCCTTCTCGTCTTTGCTGACGATCAGCTGATCTTCAATCTCCTGCTTCAGCTCGGTCACATGAGAAATAATTCCAATCAACTTGCTTCCTCCCGCCAGTTCCTGAAGAACCTTTACCGCCTGTTCTCTGGAATGCTCATCAAGGGAACCGAAGCCTTCATCCACAAACATTACATCAAGATGTATCGCTGCAGAGCTCTCCTGGATCTGATCTGCCATTCCAAGTGCCAATGCCAGGGCTGCCATAAAGGATTCTCCTCCGGAAAGGGTACGGACTTCACGCTCTTTGCCGGTAACATTAGAATATACCATAAGATCCAGACCACGATTCTTGCCTTTCCCCGCATTCTCCTCGTCTACCATACGAAGTTCAAACTGTCCGGCAGACATATTCGCAAAGCGGCGATTGGCCGCATAAAGAATCTTCTCCAAGTAATATCTCTGCACATAGGTTTCAAGATCCATACGGTTTCCGGACATATTTCCAGACAACAGCTTATAAAGAGTTTCCAGCTTGGTATGCTTTTCAATGATTTTACCTCGCTTCTCCATCTGAGGGCTAAGAATATCATATGCCTCTTTATCAGCTTTATACTGTTCTTTATAAAGTTCCAGTTTCGTCTGAGTCTGAAGCCGTACTTTCTCAGCTTCCTCCATCTGGGACTTGGCAGCTTCCATATCCGGCTTGCTCCTGCCATCTATGGCTTTTCCAGCTGTTTCTGCAGTGGTCTGTGCGGCTAGTTTTTTTCGCTGCCAGCTGTCTGCTTCTTTTTGCAAAAGCTCCGCTGTTTCACGGGTATAGTTCTCTGCTATGTCCGCCCATTCTGCCTCTGTCATATTTTTCTCATTCATCAAAGTCTGATAAAAGGCCTGCCGCTCCTGGTAAAGCTTCTGGTGATCTGGAAGTTCCCCTTCAAATCGTTTAATCAAGCTGGTACAGTTAACCAGCTCTTCAGAAGACGCTTTTTCTTTCTTTTCAGCTTCCTTGGAAGCAGCTTCTGCAGCTTTCCATTTTCCTTTTGCCTGGTTAAACTCTGTCATAGCCGCCTCTTCTGATGGATATTCCCGGGAATCATTCAACTGCTTCAGAAGAGCTTCTGCGCTCTTGGCTGACGCTGCTGCCTCAGTCAGCTTTTGTCCGCATTCCTCTACGGCAGTTTTTCCTGATTTCTTCCGCTCTTCTACCTGTCCCAGAGCATCCTGAAGATTACGCAATGTTTTCTGGGCTGTATTAAGTCTTGTACCCTCTTCCTGTAATAAAGTTTTCCAGGTTCCAAGAAGTGTCTGTATCTGCTTCAGCAAGGCATTCCAATTACACTCTTTATCCGCCATCTGATCCTGGGCTGCACCAGAGACTTCTGAATTTCTGCTCTCCTGGAAATTTTTTATATTGTCTCCCAAAGAATCAAATACTTCCAGCATTCCTGCTTCCGGGAACTGCTCATGATCATTTAAAATACGCGTGCACAGCTTCCTTCCTGTCTCTTCCAAAAGTCGTTCTTTTTCTGCAACTATATCCACAGCTGACCTTGCTTCACCGGCAGACTGTTCCTGCCTGTTTCGAAGCTCAGAAACTTCTTTTTCTGCCAGTTCCAATTGCTCACGGGTGAGATCTCTATGAAGGGTAGAAGCTATGCATGGATTCGGATGTTCTATTGCGCCGCATACAGGACATGGTTTCCCCGGCTGAAGCTCGCGTGCCAGAAAACCAGCCTGCTCATCCAGAAAAATTCTCCGCATAGACTCATATTCCTGGCTCTTTGCGTCATATCTGATTCTATTCTTCTGGTATGTCTCTCGTGCTTTCTTCGCCAGTTTTTTCTGTGTTTCTACACCTTTAAGAAGATCTTCCGTTTCTTGTACTTCAATGCCAAGTACTTCCAGTTCCTGATTTTTCCCTTTCCAGACAGCAATTTTCTCATTAGTGTCGGTCAGCTTCTCTGACTGAGCCCTCCAGTCTGCTTCCTGCTTCTCCATTTTCTCCAGATCTTCTCTGGCTTTGCGGTCTGCGGCCTGCGCTGCGGTCAGATTTTGCTGGCTGGTCTTTACACTTTTTTCTGCTTCCTTGATCTGCTTAAGGAGCTTCACTTCTTTATTCACGCGCTCATAAATAGTGGTGTACGCCTTAAGCTCCTTCTCTGCCGTTTCTTTCACCGCCTTCGCTGTCTGAATGACAGATTGTGACTGTTCTTTTAATAAAGGAGCTCGTTCCTGCTGCTCCTTTAAGGCACTCTCACATGTCTGCATATTACGCAAGACATCCTGACAGCGTGCGTATTCGCCTTTTATTTCGTATGCTTTCTTAATTTTCTCTGACAGAATGGTCTTTTCCCCTATTTGTGCTTCCACTTTCCCACATTCAGAAAGCTGAACCTCAGCGGTTTCCAGCTGCGCATATAAATTCGTCAGCTGAATGGAACTGTTGTAGATATCCCTTTTTTCGTCGCGGAGTTTTGATGCGGATTGTAATTCTTTCGAGGTAAAATTCACACTTTTCTCCAGTGTTCTGCATAACTCGCCCAGATGATCCAGAAAGCAATCCATCACTACAATTTCCCCATTCAAAACCTGCTTTTTTAGCCCTTCTATTTCCTGCCACTGGTCATATTCCTGGGGAATTACCACATGGGCAGCTTCAGTCTGACATGCAGTTTTGATCTGGGCAATCTCTTTTTCCAGGGAACGCTTGCGATTCATCAGCTCGTCCACAATATTCTGGTATAATTCAGTGTTAAACAGCTTCCGGAAGATGACTTTCTTATCATCAGATTTTGCACGAAGAAGCTCCATAAATTCTCCCTGAGCGATCATGGCAACCTGCATAAACTGGCTTTTGGTAAGACCGAGGATCTCCCCCAGCTTGCTGTCAGCTTCCTTCTGTGGATATTCGGTACCATCTGGCATGATCAGGCTGACAGACCCCGGTACTTCACGACTTCCTGTATTTTTCCCCGCCCCTCTTGTCAGAAGCTTCAGATGTCTGGGAACACGGCGGACAGTATACAGCAGGCTATTTTCTCCTGCCCCTTCGGAAAAAACAAGCTCTACAAATGGTTCAACGTTCAACTCTGCATACTGGCTTTGCAGTACAACACCATCTTTCTTGTTTGTACTGGAGCTGGCTTCACCGTAAAGAGCAAATACAAGGGCATCAAATATAGTTGTTTTTCCTGCTCCGGTGTCTCCGGTCACAAGAAACAGATTCTGATTCGGCTCCTGAAAATCGATCTGTGTCAGTTTTCCGTAGGAACCAAACGCCTGCATGATAAGTTTCACAGGTCTCATTTCGTCACCTCCTGTACTGTATTGATAACCTCCTGAAGAATTTCCTGCTCTTCCGCATCTGCATTTCCGAGGAACTGGCAGCAAAGTTCAAATGGATTCAATTCACGCTCACTGTCTGCATGTCTGGTATAATCAACCTGCCGCACAGTCTCACGGCGTATCTCTAGAAGCCCTGGAAAAGCCAGACGCAGACGATCCTGCATATCAATTACGTCCAGATCCACCTTATCCGTAAGAATTACTGTCACATAATCTTTACAGCGCTGTGCCAGAACACTCTCTAAATCTCCCTTGATCACTTTTATCTGGCGCAGCGGTTCCAGTGGAATTACTTCTGTAGTGATTTCGCCCTTTTGTTTTATGTCAACCATTATAATTCCTTTATTCTGACCTGCTTCACTTACAGAGCATGCCAGCGGCGTTCCACAATAGCGATAAAACTCGCCGCCTGCTTTCATTGGCTTATGAATATGTCCCAGTGCCGCATAGTCAAATTTCTGCAGAATATCGGCTGACACCTGGTCAATATTTCCTACTGTCCGGATCTCAGAGTCCATTCGTTCAACTTCTTCTGCACTCTCCCCCATAGGCAGATAGAATTGATGGCTGACCAGAATGTTTCTCTGGTTTATGTCAACCTGTTCACGTTCTATCAGTCTGTGGATCGTATCATTGTAAGAAAGATTATTTCCATTCTCGTCTGTACCAGTGATCAGCTTCACCATGGAAGGCTTCACAAAGGGAAGCAAATAAAAATTCACCGGACCATATTCATCCTGAAGTACCACTTTCTCAATCTGATCTTCTTCTGTCTGCGGCGGCATTCCGATCATATAAATTTTCTGACGATCAAGTACACTTCGAAAGCAGTTCACGCGGGGCGCGCTGTCGTGGTTTCCACTGATCATCATAATTACAGAATCCGAAACTGCATTTCGCAGCTTTCCGATAAAATGATCAAACACCTCCACTGCTTCTGCAGACGGAACTGCTTTGTCATAGATGTCCCCTGCGATCACGATCGCATCAGGTACTTTCTCTGCGGCCTTCTGAATTATTTGATCCAGTATATATTCCTGATCTTCTCTGAGATCACGATTGATTAATTTCAAGCCAATGTGTAAATCTGATAAGTGAAATATTCTCATAAACCGTTCCCCATTCTTATCTTCTCAAAATTCCTGTTAAACTATATATTTCATATACCTTAATGTTACCGATTGTATATATAAAACCAACTTCATAGCCCTATGCATTTCTGTTATATTCTCTCTCAATCCACGCCATCAACACATCTACTATGTATTCCTGCTGCTCTTCTGTGAGCTGCACTCCTGCTGGAATTCTATGCCACTTATACAAGCATCCCCGACAGCAGCAGCCAGTAGCATGCTGAGCCAGGAATACAGGGTGCCCGCGCATTGGAGTCTGTTTGCCATCATTGGGAATCTGAGCCGGAGCCAGACGTGTTCGCACAAAATCTGAGGCATGACTGCGGATGGTATCCATTCCTTTCTCCCGGATATACTGTATATCCTTGTCCTTCAGATGAAAACGACTGCGAAAATTCGAGCGGGACAGGCGGGCAAACAGATCACAAAACTGGTCCTGTTCCGGATCATATTTTCGCAAATACTTCTCATATCCATTCAATATTTCTGCAATTTTCAAATTAAGCTCTGAACTATTATACGTATAGTTCTCATCCTCTAAACGAAAATAGAAATCTATATTAACTTTCAGCTTATTGTTTCCACGCTTTATTCCTCTGCCGCTATTTCTGAAGTTACTACTATTCGTCGTATTATTAATTCCTTCATTTTTTTCATTTGTTCCACCGCCTTCTTCCTGCACCAGAAATTTCACCTGCGCTGCATGCCTCTTCAGAAGAGGAATAATGCAAAAATACAGCCGGTCATCTTCCATATGAAGATACCCCAATACCTGTTTGTCTTTATTCATAAGCTGAATCTGATTCCCATGGAAAGCTTTTGGAAACAGATATTCGCCAGACTGCAAGCTTGCTATAAGCCTGCCTTCCGGGGATGCGGCTTCTGCCGCCAGAAATGCTTTAGCCCGATAAATTCTCTGACCTTTCCTATCTGTGCTCTCTGGTTTCATCAGGGAATCCAGAACCAGTAATGGGTTCACATATTGCATAGAAAGATATTCAAACAGCTTCGCCTGGATGCGAAAACGGTATTCCTTCAAATCTGGTACAGAAGATAAGTCTTCTGCGTTTACGGCATTCTCCGTTCTCTCAAGGAGGACTGCCGCTGCATGACGAATACTGGTAAGAAAAAGCGCGAAATCCTCTTCCTCCGGATCCCACATATATTTTCCACAGGCAGCCTGATAATACAGTTTCCCCTGGGCTTCCTTTCGTTCTTCTTCAGAAAGATTCATACTATAGTGCAGATAAATATTCCTTGGTATAAAAGCAGCCTCGTTCCATTCACCAGACCATTCCTGATGCTGTTCCCTCTTCCCAGATTTATGATTGTCTGTGCCATGAGCCTCTGTTCCATAAACTTCCGTTCCATATGCGTTCTGCATTTCCCGGCTATCGCTCTGGCTCAGTATCCGATACGCTTCATTTATCTCCTGTGCACGCTGAATATGAGCTTCCCTTACTTCATTCAATGAGTCCGGATGAAAACGGCTGATCATCTTATGATATTTTCGCTTAATTTCTCTTTCATCATCTTCTGGGACAATCCCCAGAAGTTCTATTGCATCTTGTGTATTCATTATATATTCCCGATATTTTTATTTCGTTTTTGTCTTCATATTCTTTCAGTATACATTATTTCAAGTAAAAGGGCTATAAATTTCCAATTTAACTTACTCTGAGTAGATGTCATTATAAATGGGAATCGGTTAGATATTGTTATGATTTATGGCTGGGAAACTAGTTCCCAGCCATTTTTTCTGATGTGTCTTGTTATAATTTTATCGGATGTGTTTCGAAAATCTTTCGTCTTCTTATTGATCTTAGGTATTTTGGTTGATCTTTAGCGGCTTATGAATCTTTAGTAATTTACAAATCTTTGGTGAAACACAGAACTTTCGTACTTCTAAGTTCTTTTGTATTTTCAGATTCTTTTGTGCTTTATTACTTTCTTTCGTATTTCAGATTTCTTAAGTGTTTTTCGTATTTCTCTTTCGTTGATGTATCTATACTACCATATCTGTCGCTTTTTGTCATCTGGCAAAGTGAACATATTTTCGATTGTATTTTCATCTATTTTTTATTCTATCAATATATTACATCAATACCAGCATGATAATCCCAACTATCACAAGAAGGGGAAGTGCTATGTAGATCAGACCTCCCAGAACTAATCCGATCAGGACAAGGGGAAGGAATATCAGACGAAAAAAGATTTTCGTAATTCCCCAGGTTGCGCGGAAGGCAAGTCCGATCATTTTGCCAAATATACCAAACATTAAAATGATAAATAACAGCGTCAGCATAAATTGTCACCTCGTTTTCTTTTCAAGCATTATACAATATGGTCTGCCCTTTACTGTAATCAACGACTTAATGGGGATTTTCACTTCAAATAAAGAAAAAATTTACAAACAGCGCAAAAAGCCCCCTGCAGAATCATTCCGCAAGGGGCGATTATTCACTATACGATTATATACTTCGCTTAAGCCTTAAGCCATCATCGGCTCCAATGCCTTAGCCAGCTTCTCTTTCTCAGCTTCTGCCTCTGCAAGATCTTTACCCAGTGTAGTGTAATAAATCTTAATCTTCGGCTCTGTTCCGGATGGACGAACAACTACTGTCTCGTTATTCTCCAGTTTGTAAATGAGAACATTTGCTGCTGGAAGACCGGTCTCCTCAGGCTTCTTATAATCGGTAACCTTCACTACCTTGTAGCCTGCAATGTCTGCCGGCGGGTTGTCACGGAATTTCTGCATGATTCCTGCCATAGTGTCCATTCCGCTGAGTCCCGGGAATTCAAAGCTGTCAACCTTGTTCAGGTAACGGCCATACTGTGCGTAAATCTCCTCAAGTCTCTGCTTCAAGGAGCTTCCAATGCTTCTGTAGTATGCAGCCATTTCGCAGATCAGCATGGATCCGATAATGGCATCCTTATCACGTACATACGGTCCTGCAAGGTATCCATAGCTCTCTTCAAATCCGAAAATGAAACGGTCCACTTCACCAGCAGCCTCAAGCTGTGCGATCTGGTCACCGATCCACTTAAATCCGGTAAGTACGCTTCTAAGCTCTACACCATAGTGCTCTGCAACTGCATCTGCAAGAGGTGTGGAAACGATAGATTTCACTGCAACCGGGTTCTTCGGCATTGTGCCTTTCTCGATACGGCCAGCTGCAATATAGTCAAGAAGAAGAACTCCCACTTCATTACCACTTACCAGCTCATAGGAACCGTCCGGGCATTTCATGGCAATACCAACACGGTCTGCATCCGGGTCAGTAGCAAGCATAAGATCTGCTCCTGTCTCCTTGGCAAGCTTCAGTCCCTGCTCCAGCGCTGCGAAAATCTCCGGGTTCGGGTAGCTGCATGTGGTAAAATAGCCGTTCGGGTATTCCTGTTCCGGAACAATCGTTACATCTGTGATTCCGATATCCTTCAGGATCTGGGTTACCGGCACAAGTCCGGAACCATTCAGCGGGCTGTAAACCAGCTTCAGTCCTGCTGTCTTACAAAGACCTGGACGAACCTGGCGTGACTCGATTGCATCGTAAAGAGCACGTTTGCAATCGTCACCAACAAAGCGAATCAGGCCTTCCTCAACGCCCTCTGCAAAGGACATGTATTTCGCGCCTGTCAGAATGTCTGTCTTCTGGATCTCATCATAAACGATAGCTGCAGCATCATCTGTCATCTGGCAGCCATCCGGGCCGTAAGCCTTGTATCCATTATATTTAGCAGGGTTATGAGATGCGGTAACCATAATACCCGCGTTGCACTCATAGTAGCGTGTCGCAAAGGAAAGGGCCGGTACAGGCATTAATGCATCATAAATTCTGACCTTAATGTCATTGGCAGCCAGAACTCCTGCTGCTGTTTTCGCAAATATATCACTCTTCAGACGGCTGTCGTAGCTGATTGCAACGGTCTGAGTGCCGCCCTGAGTCTTCACCCAGTTAGCAAGCCCCTGTGTAGCCTGACGCACTACATAGATATTCATACGGTTGGTACCTGCTCCAAGAACTCCACGGAGTCCTGCTGTACCAAATTTCAGAGCTACTGCAAAACGATCTTTAATTTCTTCGTCGTTTCCTTCAATCTTAGATAATTCTGGTTTCAGATCTGCATCCTCGAGATCCGCTGCCATCCAGCGCTTGTACTCTTCGTTATACATTTTAACCACTCCTGCCATTATTATTCTGTTTATTTTGTCTAATATTACTACAGATATTAATAATATACCACATTTTTCACGGAACGGCAATATAAGCGACAAATTTCTACCAGACATTTTTTCGCTGTTTTCCACTAATTTCCGACAATTATACATTTCAGCCGCAGTTCACAGGGAGTTACTGTTCACTGGTAACATTCCGCGAGGTGTTTTTTGTGAACAAAGTTCACAAAAAACCCGAGAATTAAGTTTGCGCAGCAAACGCTACTTCTTGTGCTTGTCACAAGAAGGTTCGTTTTTCTGTGCATCGCGAAGCGAGTTACTGGTCACGGAGTGAACAGTAACCACAGGGAACATTCCATTCTCACATTATCAATTTAGGTATAGCGTTCCCGGCTTTTTTACGCTATAATAAGATAATGTGTGAAAGCAACCATCCTAACCGCTTTCCCTTTATCTGACATTGAGATTTGAAAAACACTATAAAATTCAATTGCAGCAATCTTTACAGCTGCAGAACGGAGGAGATTATGGAAATTGTCTGCCTAGACTTAGAAGGTGTGCTTGTCCCGGAGATCTGGATCGCATTTGCCGAAGAGACCGGCATTCCGGAGCTGAAACGAACCACAAGAGACGAGCCTGATTACGATAAATTAATGAAATACCGCCTGAACATTCTGAAAGAGCATGGTCTTGGCCTGAAAGAAATCCAGGAGACTATCGCCAAGATCGACCCGCTTCCAGGCGCCAGGGAATTTCTGGACAAATTAAGAGCACAGACCCAGGTTATCATCCTCAGTGACACTTTTTCCCAGTTCGCAGGTCCTCTTATGAAAAAGCTGGGCTATCCTACCATCTTCTGCAACACACTGGTAGTGGGCGAAAATGGCGAAATTACTGATTTCAAAATGCGCTGCGAAAAGTCCAAATACACCACTGTGAAAGCCCTGCAGTTCATCGGCTACGACACCATTGCCAGCGGTGACAGCCACAACGACCTTGGCATGATCCAGGCAAGTAAAGCAGGATTCCTGTTCAAGAGCACGGATGCTATCAAGGCTGAATATCCGGAGATTCCGGCTTATGAAACATATGACGAGCTGTATGACGCAATTATGAAGGCAATTAAAAATTAATGTAAAGTAAAACTTGGATTCCATCCAGTTTCCGCCAATACACAGCAGTTGGGCAACTGCTATTCCTAAGCATGTCATTTTAGGTGCGCTCTTAGCGTAGGTAAAATCCACAACCTGCATAGACTTAGGCGTGAGGGCTTTCCCGAACGTCTTAGCCAGAGTTGACCGTTAGTTCACCGGAGCGTTGCACCGACCTGCGTGGAATATCAGTTGCCCAACTGTGTACCTCTTATATCTTCTTCACGCTTTCCCTCTCAATAAACTGCGTACACATCTGCATCTTGATCTTAATCCCGTCATTATCTTTCAGAATATTCCGCAACCGCCTTACAACGGCTCTTCCCATCTCCTGCTTCGGCACCCGGAGCGTGGTCAGAGGCGGATAAGAAATTGAGGAAAAAGTAAGGTCGTCAAATCCCACAATAGATATGTCCTCCGGAATCCGGATTCCAAACTCTGCCATAGCTTTCATAGCCCCCAGCGCGATCATATCGTTGTCTGCGAAGAAAGCTGTAGGCAGCTTCACCTTCTCAGACAAATACCGTTTCATATTTTCGTAAGCACCGTCGATGGTAGTTGCCATTGTAAAAATATAGTCCTTATTCAGGGGAAGCCCCGCCTTTTGCAGTGCTGTCTGATATCCTGCAAAACGAGACCGGAAAGGTTTGATCCTGAAATCTCCCCGCAGATAACCAATCTCTTTATGTCCATTGGCAATGAGATACTCTGTAGCCATGCGCGCAGAATCCGCATTATTGATCAGCATGGCGTCAAAGCTCATATCCTCTTTCCAATAATCAATCACAATAAATGGGCAAGTCATTCCCCGGATCAACTCAATGTCAGCATCCACCATCTCTGTACCAAGAAGAATTACCGCAGAAGCCTTATCACTCATAATCCATTTCGCCTGCTCCTGATAACCAGGATCACGTTTATCCAGATTGCAAAGCTGCATTTCCATTCCACAGGCACGACATTCCTGCTCAACGCCAGAGATCAGCTGAATAAAGAAGGGCGAATCCTCTACCACAGAGCCATCCCGCTTAAACACTACAAATTTCACCTTGCGTATATGATTTTCCTCAAAGTACCCCAGTTCCTGTGCCACTTTGAAGATTTTGGCAGATGTGTCAGCATTCACGCCTTTTTTATAATTTAGTGCATTTGAAACAGTTGCTGGAGAAAATCCCGTGGTCTCACTGATTTTCCTCACACTTACTTTCATATTGCATCCTCCTCTGTCTGTAATGGATACGTCGCCCTGCGGACAGCTAAAAGAACGCTGCAAAATAAGTTCTCCCTACTTCGCAGCGTCTTCTCTTGTGAACCTTTATGCCGGGAACGCAACTCCCGCTCTTAAAATTATGTTCGGATAAGGTGTAAACTCACCTGTACGGATTGCAAATTTGCACTGTGCAGACATCTTTTTCAGATCTACGTGGTCAATTCTGCTCTCCTCTGCCTCAAGAAGGCTCTGCTGAATATATGCAAGAAGCTCCGGATTTTTTTCCTCAATCTCATTTGCAATGGTGTAGGCTTCCACTTCTGTCTCCGCCAGCACTGCATCCATCACCTGTTTAAAGGTGGGAACCCCTCCGCATACAACCAGGTCTACAATCTCCACGCCCTTTGGAATGGGCATTCCTGCATCACCGATCATAAACAGATCTTTATGTCCCAGCTCTGCGATACAACGGATCAGCTGGGCATTTAAAATCCCTGATTTTTTCATGCTATTCCTCCTGCATCTCTGATTATTACTATAAATCTTTTTCGGATTTTTTTCAACTTTTCAAATTATTTTAACATTAAGAAAGATTTTGTTGGTTACCTAATTATTTGTTCTCGTTTCTTGCCTGAAGTGCCATCTTCGCCTGCAGATTTCTCTGTGTCTGGTCGATTACGACTGCAAGGATGATAACCAGACCACGGATAACCTTCTGCCAGAACTCGGATACACCACACATTGTCATACCATCATTGATAACACCGATAACAAATGCACCGACTACAGTTCCGATAATGGTTCCGGAACCACCGCTCATGGAAGTACCGCCAAGTACGGTAGCTGCGATGGCGTTCATTTCCCAGCCATCACCAGATGCAGGATGTGCTGCGGAAAGCTGTGCGGTGTTGATCATACCAACCCATGCTGCACAGAAGCCGGAGATCATGTAAACGATAATTTTGATCTTGTCTGCTTTGATACCGGAAAGACGAGCAGATTTCTCGTTGCCGCCGACTGCAAGTACATACCATCCGAATGGAAGCTTCTTCAGGATAATAACGGAAATAATTGCAAGCACTGCGAAAATGTAAACACCGGTAGGAATGCCGGCAATATTGCTTCCAAGGATTTTGAAGCCTGTGTTGCCAAGTCCGTCATAACCTTTGATGTCGGAGAATGTTGCACCGTTGGAACGAAGGTTCGCAAAGCCACGGCAGATGTACATGGTACCAAGGGTAGCGATAAATGGTGCTACACCTAATTTTGTTACAATAAGGCCGTTGACTGTACCGATGATGCATCCAACAACCAGCATGGTAATAATGATTACCGGAACGCTGAAGTAAAGAGTTACACCTGCAAATTTCAGTGTAATACCTTCCTGGATCATACCACCGGCAAGCATACCAACAAGTCCGACTACAGAACCAACGGAAAGGTCAATACCGCCGGTAATGATTACGAAGGTCATACCAAGTGCAAGGATTCCATACAGGGCTACGTGCTTGGCAACCATGGTCAGTGTAGATGCTGACAGGAATGTGGTTCCTTTTACAATGGTAAAAAAGATGACCAGGAGTACCAGTACAATAAAGGTACGTCCTTTTAACAGTGTCATTAACAACTGATTATTATTTGATTTTTTGTTATTCATTGTTCTGCTCCTCCCCGGCTTACGCATTTCTTCCGGTTCCAAGTCCGGCATAAGATGTACGTACAAGTGTGTCTTCTGTGATCTCATCTCCGGTCAGCTCGCCGGTCTTTTTGCCATTTGACAATACAACGATCCTGTCTGCGATTGCCATGATCTCTTTCAGCTCAGATGAGATAACGATAATGGAAAGTCCTTTTTCCGCAAGGTCGTGAATGATCTCAAAGACCTCAGTCTTCGCACCGATATCAATACCACGGGAAGGCTCATCCAGAAGTAAGATCTTCGGCTTGGTCAAAAGTCCTTTGCCGATTACAACCTTCTGCTGGTTTCCACCGGACAGTGATAGGATTGGAAGTCTCTTGTCCGCCACTTTAATATGGATATCCTTGATCTGCTCGTCAACTGCCGCATTCTCTGCTTTCTCGTCAAGGAACAGACCTTTTACATAATCTTTCATAGAAGAAATAGCGGTATTCTTGCCGATATCAAGAGTCTGGATCAGACCCTGGCTCTGACGATCCTCAGGTACAAGAGCAAAACCGTTTTTGATCTGGGCGGCAACATCTTTGATATTTAGCTTTTTGCCCTCATAGAGTACATCACCGGTGTGCTCCGGATGAAGTCCCATCAGGCACTCAAACAGCTCGCTTCGTCCAGCTCCCAGAAGTCCGTAAACACCAAGGACCTCGCCTTTTTTCAGATCCAGGCTTACATGGTCAAGAGTCCAGCCGCCGCCTTTTTTCGGAAGGCACATATCCTTAATTTCCAGCACCTTCGGCTGTTTGGAAAGGTCAATGCTTCTCTCAAACCGATGATACTGGGTGTTCTTTCCAACCATATTCTCTACGATCCAGCTGAGCTCAATGTCCTTTACATCAGCATCTGCAACGTATTTTCCATCACGAAGAATGGTAACGTGATCGCCAATCTCCATAATTTCTTCCAGACGATGGGAAATATATACGATGGAAATTCCGGCTTCCAGAAGCTCTCTCATAATCTTGAAAAGTACCTTAACCTCTGCGGCAGAAAGAGAGGACGTAGGCTCATCCATGATCAGGACACGTAAGTCATCCTGGTTCAGGTTTCGTGCAATTTCCACCATCTGCTGCTGTCCTACACGAAGATCTCCGACCATGGTTTCCGGTGGAATTTCATGTTCCAGACGCTGCAGGATTTTTTTCGCACCCTCTGAATGGGCCTTGTCATCCAGGAAAAAGCCTTTCTTTTTCTCATGTCCCATAAAAATATTCTGGTAAACTGTCATATTCGGGAAAAGAGAAAGCTCCTGGTGGATGATTCCGATACCTTTTGCACGGGCTGCATTGGTATCCTTGAAGTAAACCTCCTGGCCGTCCATGTACATCTTACCTGCTGAAGGCTGCTCGATTCCGGCAATCATCTTCATCAGGGTGGATTTTCCGGCACCGTTCTCACCGATCAGAACGTTTACCTTTCCTTTCAGAAGATCGAAGGAAACCTGATCCAGAGCTTTGGTTCCGGGATAAATTTTATCAATTTTTTCACAATGGAGAACAACATTCGGATCATCAAACATAATGCTTCCTCCTTTTATTCAATCGTCAGCTCAACTGCTGTAACAGATACTGCATCTGTACCGGCTTCTGCGCCGCCTGTAAATGTAACAGTCTTGCCAACTACATTTTCGTCGATTCCAAGTGGGGCAATTACCTGTGCAAGCGCCTGCTTGTTCAGTTCTTTTCCATAGCTTGACCATTCCGTCTGGTTGGTAAAGCTTTCAAAATTCTTCAGAGACTGAAGGTCACGGATGGCGGTACTGGAGTTCGGTCCATCTGTCCGGACCTGAACCTCTGTAGTTCCGGTATATCCATCCAGTTCTACTATCAGATAATGTTTCGGGGTGTCTGTATTGTATTCTTTGATTTTTCCTGTGCCTTTTACTGCAATTGTTTCTGTAATGCCATCACCATTTAATAATTCAGAAAGATCCTGTGCCTTGTCGGAAATGTCCGCTACAACGGCTCCCCAGTCACCCTGGGACTCTGCTGCGGAATCAAATTCCTGTTTTCCTGTATAAGAAGCTTCTTCGCCAATGGGTACTACAGTTACAACACCACAGCCGGTAAAGGTTACTGCTGTACATGCGGCCAGAACTGCCAAAATTCTTCTGCTTTTCATAATCATCTCTCCCTGCTTTCTATTATAAAAGGCGGCGCTGGCGCACCGCCTTCCAAAGCGTGTTTAAAAAGACTTTCTGCAAAATATACCACAAAGCGGGGCATGCAGATTGTGCGAATAATTTTTCAAACACTCGTTCATTTTTTTATAAAAATCTGTTTCCTGGCAGCCAGATTATTTAGCTTCTGGTTCTGTGTAAACAAATGCGCTCAGGCAATCTGTATTGTCAGCTGTGATTGCTACACAAGGAACAAGCTGTTTCTCTTCTTCCGGAGCTGTACCGTTAAGGTAAGCGTCTGCCTGCTCAACTGCCATCTCAGTGATCAGAGCGATCTGCTGAAGAGCGGTACCAACCATGTCACCAGATTTGATGTAAGCGTTTGCTTCGTCAGATCCGTCAAGACCGATGATCTTAATGTCGTTACGTCCTGCATCCAGGCAAGCCTGAACAGCACCACATGCCATTGTGTCATTACCGCAGATAATACCGGTGATCTCTGGATTGGACTGAAGGATTGCTTCTGTCTTCTCATAAGCTTCTGTCTGATCCCAGTTAGCGGACTGCTGAGCTACCATCTCAAGATCCTCATACTCATCAATTACAGAATGGTAGTTATCAGAACGAACCTGGCAGTTTGTATCGGATTCAAGTCCAAGGAGCTCTGCGTATTTGCCTTCGTAGTTCATAGCCTCAACCCATACTTCTGCGATTGCTGCTGCACCCTGTGCGTTATCTGCAACGATCTGTGCTACTGCAAGTCCGGACTGGTTGATTTCACGGTCGATAAGGAAAGTCGGGATTCCAGCGTCATATGCTTTCTGAACTGCTTCGATGGAAGCATCTGCACCAGCGTTATCGCAAATGATTGCTGCTGCGCCATCGTTGATAGCTGCTTCGAAAAGCTCAAGCTGTGTAGCAGCGTCGTCATCGTGGGAAGCACATTTTACTTCGTATCCAAGTTCTTCAGCTTTTTCTTTCGCAATTACCTGCTCTGTGTTGAAGAATGGGTTAGATGTGGAAGGTGTGATACAGTAAATGATCTTGCTTCCGCCGCCTGGAAGTAATTCTGCATTCTCTTCAGCCATTACCGGAACTGTCATTAAACCTCCAACCATCGCTGCTGTCATAGCCAATGCCATTGCTTTTCTTGCTTTCATAAATACGTCCTCCTTGAAATATAATTAAGATCTGTTTTTGTTCGGTTTTCTCTCCGAACTGTTGATAATTTGATTATAAACGTTTGCATAAATATTTCAATAATCTTTTTAGTTTTATGTGTTATTTTGTATGAATGCACAAGGTTTTTGTTGTGATTTTAGTAAGTTTTTACTATAAAATCTATGTATTCCCAACCATCCATTAGTGCATTTATGTAAACGTTTATATAAACATTTATAAACAGTATGTAAAACATAATATAAATTTTGCGCGTTATGGAGACGGTTGCCAAGACTATCCAGAGCCAGGCAACCGCTCCGGTGAATAAGACTTGTTCTCTGAAAAAAAACGTGGCAGTCACCAAGGCCTCATGCAAGCATGGACTTTGGCGACTGCCGCACACCGATACACTCTTATGTAATTCACAATTTACAACATTCCCAGCTCTTTCTTCACTTCATCCGCTCTCGGAATGGACGGTGTAGCGCCTGGTCTTGAAACAGCAATGGAGGAGGCCTTTGCAGCCATTCTCAGCGCCTCCTGGATGGATCTGCCCGCGGTAACTGCTGCAATGAAATATCCTGTAAATGTATCACCAGCTGCTGTGGTATCCACAGCTTTTACCTTGAAAATATCCTGGAAAACTTTTTCTTTTCCATCGTAATAAACAGCGCCGTCACTTCCAAGTGTAAGCACGAAACGTGCATTAGGAAATTTCGCAGCCATGGCATCCAGGATCTGATCTTTATCCTTGCAGCCAGTGATCTGTTCACCTTCAATTTCGTTTACGAGAAACAGATAAACCTTACTGAGATCACAGGTACTCAGCTTGTCATCAAAGGGTGACGGGTTCATAACAATCTTCATCCTTTTCTCATAAGCCTGGTCAATAATGTAGTCCAGCATATTGATCTCATTCTGCAGGATCAGATAGTCTCCTTCTCCAAAATCAGCAAGAACCTCATCTACAAATTCCTTTGTCTGCATCTGGTTGGTTCCACCGTATAAAATGATGCAGTTCTGGGCATTTTTGTCCACCTGGATCATGGTATGACCACCCTTTACCGGAAGTCTGCGGATATATTTGGTGTTTACACCAGCTTCCTTACAAGCATCCAACAGAATATCTCCATCTGTTCCCACGATTCCCGCATGATAAACCGTCACCCCAGCCTTCGCCAGTGCAATAGACTGGTTCAAGCCTTTTCCCCCGCTGAAAACTTCCAGCTTGGAAGAATGCTGGGTTTCACCGCCTACAATGATGTGATCTACGGAATACACGTAGTCTACGTTTAATGAACCGTAATTTAGTACTTTCATGTAAAAACCTCCAATTTGTTTGTTCTCCCTCATACCGCCACCCACAAACCTTTTCAGATGACAGCATCTATACTTCTATTATTATGTTGTACAAACTTCTTCTCGTCAACTATATTTTCCATCAGAATGTTACCGTTTACTGATAAAAATTATATATCCCACTCTATTTTCAATCCAAAATCCGCAATTTCTTCCCATCCCGTTCTATAATCCCCTCATCTGCCAGGTTCTTCAGCTCCCGCATCATGGCACTGCGGTCTACACTAAGGTATTCGGCAAGAGTGGTGTAGGACATGGGCAAGATAACCGTTTTCGTCTGTTTTTCTGCGGCAATGGAATTTAAATAGGTCATGATCTTCTTTCGGATGCTGTTTCTTGACAGCACATAAATCCGGTTGGCCTGCTGGCTGGCACGCAGGGCAATCATCTGAAGCAGGTTGCTTACCAGCTGGCTATGGAATTTACAAGCATTTTCGCAGCGTTTAATCACATGCTCATAGGCGATAAACAACACTCTTGTTTCGGATTTTGCACAGACATAATAGTGCTGGGATTCTTCAGGTAAAAGGAATGGTTCGCCGAAAACACTATCCTTTTTCAGGTTATCTATCATATATTGATTTCCATCTTCATCAATGCAATAAAGAACTGCCTGACCTTCCAGGATCAAACCTATTTTTTTCATGGAACTGGCATATTCCATCACAGTCTCATTATTCCGATAGACTGCTTCATGCATATCGAAACAGATGCGCATACGTTCCTGTTCTTCAGGAGTTATGTATGAAAAAAGTGTCACTGGTGTCATTTCTACAATCCCTTTCTATAAATTTATCCAGAACATGTTCAAAAAATAATTTCTTATATCTTACACCATTTTGTTGTATTTGCAACAGATTTTATTTCAAAATTTGGTTATACTAAGACCATGTTAAAGAAATAACAAAGCAGTAAAAAATACATAGTTCCCGCAGAAATCACAAACAATTACACCAATAACAATATCTCATAAAAAGGAGACGAACCCCTATGAAAATTACAGACACCATCCGCTACGCAGGCGTAAACGACCATCAGATTGATCTTTTCGAAGGTCAGTACAAAGTACCGAACGGTATGACGTATAATTCCTATGTGATCCTGGATGAAAAAATCGCAGTCATGGATACTGTAGATGCAAATTTCACTCACGAATGGCTGGATAATCTGGACCGCATCCTGGAAGGCCGCAAGCCAGACTACCTGATTGTACAGCATATGGAGCCGGACCACGCAGCAAATGTGGCAAACTTCCTGAAAGTTTATCCGGAAACCACCATCGTAGCCAACGCAAAAACCTTCACTATGATCCAGAACTTCTTCGGTCTCGACCTGGAAGGACAGAAGCTGGAGGTTACAAATGGCGGCACCCTCAACCTTGGAAACCACAACCTGACCTTTGTTTTCGCTCCCATGGTGCACTGGCCAGAAGTTATGGTAACCTATGACAGCACCGATAAAGTACTTTTCTCCGCAGATGGCTTCGGAAAATTCGGCGCACTGGATGTAGAAGAAGATTGGGACGATGAAGCTCGCAGATACTTTATTGGCATCGTTGGAAAATACGGACCACAGGTTCAGAAATTACTGAAAGTTGCCGCAGGCCTGGATATCCAGATCATTTGCCCTCTTCACGGACCTGTTCTTACAGAAAACCTTGGACATTACATTGGTCTTTACGATACATGGTCCTCTTACACACCAGAGACAGAAGGAATTGTCATTGCCTACACATCTGTATACGGTCATACAAAAGCGGCTGTAGAGCTGCTGGCTGACAAGCTTCGCAGCAAGGGATGTCCCAAAGTTGTTGTATATGATCTTGCAAGAGATGACATGTCACAGGCTCTGTCCGACGCATTCCGCTACAGTAAGCTGGTTCTTGCTACCACAACCTATAATGCAAGCATTTATCCGTTCATGCACGACTATATCACCCGTCTGACCGAGCACAACTTCCAGAACCGCACCGTGGGCATCATCGAAAATGGTTCCTGGGCACCTCTGGCAGCAAAAATTATGAAAGAAATGCTTTCTGGCTGCAAGAAGATCAACTGGCTGGACACTACTGTAAAAGTGCTTTCCGCAGTAAACCAGGAAAACAAGGATCAGCTGGAAGCTATGGCAAGCGAACTTTGCAAAGAATACATTGCCCAGAATGATGAGCTGGCAAACAAAAATGACATGACAGCCCTTTTCAGAATCGGATACGGTCTTTATGTAGTTACCTCCAATGACGGCAAAAAAGACAACGGACTGATCGTCAACACTGTGACCCAGCTCACTGATACTCCAAACCGTATTGCGGTAAATATCAATAAGGCAAATTACTCCCACCATGTGATCAAACAGACTGGAGTTCTCAACGTAAACTGCCTGTCTGTAGATGCACCGTTCTCTGTATTCCAGCAGTTTGGTTTCCAGACCGGACGCAGCGTAGATAAATTTGCAGGTCAGAAGGTCTACCGTTCCGATAATGGACTGGTATTCCTGGACAAATATATTAATGCATTTATGTCTCTGAAGGTTGAACAATATGTAGACCTTGGTACCCATGGAATGTTCATCTGCAGCGTCACCGAAGCCCGCGTCATGAACGATCTTGACACCATGACTTACACCTACTATCAGAAAAATGTAAAACCGAAGCCAGAAACCGATGGCAAAAAAGGCTTCGTCTGCAAAGTATGCGGCTACATCTACGAAGGTGACGAGCTCCCGGATGACTTCATCTGCCCGCTGTGCAAACATGGAGCTGCAGATTTCGAGCCCATCGGATAAAAAAACAACCAGATAAATTTTTCAAGGCAGCACCGAATCCAGAGCGTGTCTGAAAAAGGCTTTCTGCAAGATGTGCACCACAATTTGTGGGAATGATTTTTCAGACACACTCCGGAGCCTGCGCTGCCTGATTACCGGTAATAGCAATTCCTGCTGCACCCTCTGGGAAAAATCTGCAATTTCAATTTTCGCCGGAATTCCATTTCGTCAACGGATTCTCTCAATATATTCAACGCCATTCGAAGATTTCGAATATCTTTTTCCATGTAATCCGTATAATTTCCACGGCCAACCAGCTTCAAGTGCGTAATTCCGGCTTGCTTTAACTGATAAAGTGCACATAGACCACAGCCAGTTTCACCGCAAAGATAACCCGCAGAATCATAGGAAAAATCATGTAAACTGTGAAAATCATCAGGAACAAAGCCGTCTGGCAGCAAATGCCCTCCGTTTATTTCCTGATTGAAGATTTCAGAACCGGCATTCCCTGTTTTTAAGGTTCCGATCTGATAGGGCACTTTACAAAGATACCCCATCTCATCGCAATGCAAAGAATTACAAAATGCACCTGTAAACTGGCACATTTCATTCAATACAAAGGCCTCAAATTCCGGAACTCCTTCTGTTCCATCCTTTTTTCCACATTTATCAACAACCGCTTTCATATCTTCGAATGTATTTTTCCTGTGAAAAATCACACGTTTCAATCTCATTTTTGCCAATGAAGCCACCATCTGGCTGTTAATTTCTCCACATTCTCCACTGAGATGGATTTCGCAGTTTATGCCATTTTCACGTAAATATACCATCAACGCCGGGTCTGCAATAATATAACTGTGAAAACCGATTTTTATACACTGGCTTATAATCCCGGCAATTTCTGGATATTGTTCCGGGATATAATACAGGGAATTGAAGGTAAGATGGACTGGTTTTTCGTACTTTTTCATCATCCCAGACAGGATTTCCAGCTCACTGAATGCGCCAAGCTGTACGTTATAACAAAGTACTTCCCTGCGGTTTAAGGGCAGTACCGTTCCGTATTTTTGGGACCAGGAATAAGGAACATAACCACAGAAAAATTCATCTGCACCAGCCTCCGCGAACTTTATATATTCATCTATTGAGCCTAATCCTGCTACTATTTTCATCACTTATCTCCATAAATTCCAGTCTTGAGCAGCCATGTACTTCATCCTGAATAAAATATCGCTTCTGCCTCAACACGGGTATGTCACCTGCCGGCGGCATTACCATGCTCTTATTACAACCCGGTCCACACCGTTTTGGATATAATTCTTCAGTATTTCTTCCTCTTTCAATATCCTCATATCAATCCCAAACAACGAATTATACCGCCCTATCATATGCAAATGTTCCGGATACAAAAGTGCATATTCCGTACAATATCCCGGGCATTTTTTTGCAAGCTTTTGTCGTCCTCTCTCGCCTGTTTCACATACTGCACCAAGAGGACAATACTGTGATGTATTGGTCTGATAGAACGGAATATGCAGGCTGTTTTTTCCAGGTGGAATCTGCTGTTCGTAACCGCAGGATTCCCATTCAAAGCGTTGGATTCCATATTCTCTTTCCAGAAAATTACGGTAAAATCCAGCATTCAGGCTGTTCCTCTCAAACCATTTCTGTTCTCCTTTTTTGAACGGAATCCGAGGGTCTTTTCTGCGTTTATTTAACAAAATTCCAAGGCTGGGAATCAGATTCCTTCTGCTTTTTTTTACTAAAGAAGCCATTCCCCAGTCATTTACAACAATCTCTACAGACTGCCTTTTTTCTTCACACCACCGGTTAATTTCATCAAGCAATTCTGTTATATAATCCAGCATATATTCCCGGATATAAGAAAAAACAAGTGTGATTTCCACCTGTTCTGCCGCTGCTTTTTCTATTATTTCAAACAACAATTTACGTTCCGGAAACAGAAGATGACAGAACTGATTTCCAATATAAAGGTGATCCGGTACTCTATGTTCCAGAATAATGCTGCCGCAGATACCGATACATTTTCCGGCATACTTTTTGGAAAATTCTGTCAGGGAACTATTCAAATATTCCTGATACAATTCCGGGCGATCTATCTCCAGCGCCAGCTCCGTAACACCTGATTCAAGCGGTACCTGGCACTTATACCCAGGCTTAAAGCCAGTTCCGTACTGAGAACAATTATCAGTTAAATCTATACGTTTCCCATTATAAGCGGACTCCAATCCATCTGGCGTAAGCTCTCTCCGCCATATTCCCACCTGCTCTTCCAGACTGCCACGCTTGACCTCATCCAGTTCCCCCGGATACCCTGTCAGGCTTTTCGCCAACGCACTGTCGTCCTCTTCCAGCTTCAGATGAATGTAGTGATTATACTGATAAAGAAGCCTCTGAACCGCCTCTGCATACGCTTTCTGCTTCACTGTCACCTTATATTTTACATAAAATCCGGAGAGTTCTGCGTCCACCATATCAAACCTTTGTATATCGTATTCTGGAATTTTCAATTCACGATAACACCCATTCTTTATATCATAAAAGCACACCTTCAAAGCTTCTGAATCAGAGATATTTTCTTCTATTGTCCGAAAACAAAATCCACTCTCATCAATCTCTGTAATCCGAACCTCCCGTCCTCCCACAAACCCGGCAAGAAGCCCGAAAGGAATCATTGAAACCATTGCAATCACACCCTGTTCCGTCTACGAATACTGCAAGTATATCTCAGAATATATAAAAAAACAATCTTTCCAGTTTATAAACCTTTTCTCCTTTTTTCTTCACAAAAGAATGGTAAAATTAACTTAACGACTATGAAAAGGTTCGGGTAAAATATACCGCAAAGTGGGGCGTGCAGATTGCGGGAATGATTTTTCAAACACGCTCCAGTTCTATCTGGTATGCTTCATATTCGCTCACCGCAGCAGGAAGTAGTATTCCAGCCTCCATAAGTGCAGCTCCCGGATATACTTTTCCGGTAGTTTTTTCCCGATAAAAAGCATCCTCTTCCATTCCTTTTAAGGTAACGTATGCTGCCGGCAGATTGGCTTCTGCTGTAAGTCTTATCACACTTACCAGTGCCTTGGATCTGTCATCTGATACCACCATCCAGGCCGCAAAATTATCCTGGAAAGGATTGGAAAGACGGTAATAATCTCCTTCACGGATCAATTCCTGATACTCCCTGTATTGGGCAAGCTGGGCACGGATTTCTGCTTTTTCCTTTGCATTTAAAAGTGCGGGATTCAGTTCATAGCCAAAGGTTCCAGACATAGCTGCAACGCCTCTTGT
>NZ_JBCPGE010000036.1:0-50397 GCF_040914025.1 Ruminococcus sp. RTP21484sp1_RTP21281st1_A8_RTP21281_210402 | reverse complement strand
CCAACAGAAGGTTTCTGGGGAATTATCAAAGCAGAAATGTATCAGATGTACGAAATAACTGATGAATCCTCATTAAGATTTGCAATAAAGGATTATATAAGATTTTATAGTGAAGAACGTCCACAGGATAGGTATTGCTGCAAAACACCCCTAGAAGTACGTCAAGAAGCACTGAAATCTGACATACCAGTAGAATATCCTATTCCAGAAAACAAACGAATTAAAAAATATAAAGAGAAATGGTGTGCATAAAAATACCTACACTCCAAAATGAAATGTAGGTATTTTTGTCGCTTACCTTTAGATATTTCACCTGTCTACTTGACAAGGGGCATATCATTTTCAGCTTCTGTCGGCTGTTTTTTTACTTCTATCCCCTCTTTTTCTCCAGCTTTTATGTTCTTTTTTTCATATCAGCCCCATTCTTTCTTATATTAATGTTAATTTTTCAAGAATCTTCATCCTTGCATTGAAATTCTATAAATTTTTCAGTATAATGATTTCGATACGGGTCTCACAGTGAGACTCCTTTGAGAGCATAATCCGTTGCTGAACAAGCTTTGAACAGCAACTATAGTCTCAACCATTTAAAGGAGGAATTATATTATGGCAACATGGAAAAATCTTGACACACTTGATTCTTTTGGCAAACTGAAAGAGCTTAAGAATCACGTAGACATTGCGGCAGCTCTGTCTGGTGAAGAAGGTGGCAAGCGTGTAGCTGATTATAGTACACCAATGGCAGCTGGTCTTTCTTACAACTATGCAGCCAAAGAAGTAGACGAAACCGTTTTATCCGCACTTGCGAAACTGGCTGACGAGGCACAGCTGATCGACAAATTTCAGGAATTATATAATGGTGCAGTGATCAACACCGGAGAGAACCGTATGGTTCTTCATCACCTTGCACGTAAGCAGCTTGGTAACCCGGTTGTTGTAGATGGTGTAGACAAACGTGAATTCTACGTTGCCCAGCAGAAAAAAGCTGCTGATTTTGCAAATAAGGTTCATGCTGGTGAGATCACCAACGAAGCTGGTGAGAAATTCACCACAGTCGTTCAGATTGGTATCGGCGGAAGTGACCTTGGTCCCCGTGCTCTTTACATCGCACTGGAGAACTGGGCGAAGGCCAATAACACATTCAAGATGGAAGCGAAGTTCATCAGCAACGTTGACCCGGATGATGCAGCTGCAGTACTTGCTTCTGTAGACCTTGCACACTCCTTATTCATCGTTGTATCCAAATCCGGTACAACCCTTGAGACACTGACCAACGAAGCATTTGTAAAGGATGCCCTGACAAAAGCAGGTCTGAATCCTTCCAAACACATGCTTGCCGTTACAAGTGAGACTTCCCCTCTTGCAAAGAGTGAAGATTATCTTACCGCCATCTTCATGGATGACTACATCGGAGGCCGTTACTCTTCTGTTTCCGGCGTAGGCGGAGCAATCCTTTCCCTGGCATTCGGACCGGAAGTATTTGCTCAGCTCCTTGAAGGTGCTGCAGCTGAGGATCAGCTTGCAACAAACCGTGACCTTATGAAGAACCCAGATATGCTGGATGCCCTGATCGGTATCTATGAGAGAAATGTGCAGGGATATCCTTCCACAGCCGTTCTTCCATATTCACAGGCATTAAGCCGCTTCCCGGCACACCTTCAGCAGTGTGACATGGAGTCCAATGGTAAAACCGTAAACCGTTTCGGCGAGCCGGTTAACTACGTAACAGGTCCGGTTATCTTCGGAGAGCCAGGAACCAACGGTCAGCATTCCTTCTATCAGTTATTGCATCAGGGCTCTGACATTGTCCCGCTTCAGTTCATCGGCTTTAAGAACAGCCAGCTTGGCGTAGATGTTGACATTGAGAACAGCACCAGCCAGCAGAAGCTCTGCGCTAACGTGGCAGCTCAGATTGTTGCATTTGCCTGCGGTAAAGAGGATGAGAACCTGAACAAGAACTTCAAGGGTAAACGTCCGTCCAGCATTATCATCGGTCAGCAGCTTACCCCTGCTTCCCTGGGTGCATTGCTTGCTCACTTTGAGAACAAGATCATGTTCCAGGGCTTCGTATGGAATCTGAACAGCTTCGACCAGGAAGGCGTTCAGCTTGGTAAAGTTCTTGCGAAACGTGTACTTGCACACAATACAGACGGTGCTCTTAAGGTATTCAGCGATCTTCTGAACATCTGATCTTTCAAACAGGCTCTAAAGCATATTTGAAAAATTTACGGCAGCCCGGGAATTTCCGGGCTGCCGTTTTTTTATGCTACATACTATAAAAACAGACCGCAGAGATCCTGTATTTCCATAATCTTCTGCGATCTGACATTTTAGAGCGTGTTTGAAAAAGGCTTTCTGCAAGATGTGCGTCACAATTTGTGGGAGATTTTGTCCGGATGAGGGCGCCGTAGCGGGCTACGGCAACCGAATTCGGGCAAAATATACCGCAAAGTGGGGCGTGCAGATTGCGGGAATGATTTTTCAAACACGCTCTAATACATCGAATATTAAGTAACTGCCATATCGACTTGTCTTGCAAAGAACCTTTTTCAAACCATTAATATACTGACACTCAGGCAACCTGCACGCCCCAGATTTTCTTTGTTTCCAGGCCTCTGCCAGGCTTTCCTGTTACACAGATGCTCTTATTTCTCCAGTTTCCAACACCATTATCCGAGAAACAGATTCCAGCACCATCTGCAGTCTTTTTCACCTGAATCTTCATTTCCAGATTCCGTACCTTGCCATACATCAAACTGGTCTTTACAAGCTCATCCAGATCTTTTTCCAGCTGTGCTTTATCCATATACACGCTAATCTTTTCCTCCGCCAGCTCTGCTTCCAGCCATTCCTGACCTGGGGTAAAATATTTCTGTCTTATCTTTACAAATTCTTCTATAAAACTGTTAAGCTCTACTTTCTCATTTCTCTGTAATATCTTTCTCATAAAAAAAGCCCCCTTGCTTCAAAAGACGTTACTGTTCGCTTTCTTCGCAGCAACTCAAAAATGTCATTCTTTTTTCCTTTTATGAAAGATATTATAGCTGCCCATGTTAAATTCTGTGTATTGCCAATGTTAAACATATTTAAAATAATTATAACGATTGTAAAGAGCAATATTAAAGTATCTTTTTTATAAAAAATCCGCAGTCCGTTATCATCAATACGAACTGCGGATTTTTCACCAAAAGGCCGCGAGCCAGGGACTTTGGGGATGCGCTTTAAATTTTCCAGTACCCCGTACCACAAACAGCGCATTCAACCAGAGAACCGTCTTCTCTACTGAAAATTGTTTTCGCTTCTGTACTCCCACATTGTGGACAGCAGTTTCGCGCATTCTCCTCGCATCCTCCACCGGACACATTGTCCAACTCATCATCTGAAAGCTCTCTTTTTGTTATTTCGTCTTCCATCAAAAATATCCCTCCATCCAAAATCAATTAATTCTGTGTTTTGGTGGAAGTAGGATCCCAGTAGGTTGCACCGCAGCAGGCGCAGGTTACATAGGTGCAGCCATAAAGTGGCTCTCTGGAAGAAGCCTCCGTACTTCCGCATTTCGGGCAGCTGTATCCTACGTCGCAGGAATCACCGCCTGTTACATTGTCCAGCTCATCATCTGAAAGTTCCTGGGTTACCGGGTGTAATCTGGCATACATTTCTTCTGCCTGTGCAGCATCAAGCTCCATGCCGTTTTCCTTCGCCAGTTTCTGAAGTTCTTCCACAGATCCGGTTCCCTTTGCAGCTTTTAAAACTTCCTTTGTCATTTTGTTCTCTGCCATAGTCAAGATTTACAGCCACCTTTTCCCCGGCAGGTCCACTCCATATGTATCTGCGGTCTGCATCATGCCTGAAAAAATGTGCTCTAAATTTCCATTAAATATCAGTACCCGGATTATAAGCAATTTCCGTATAATTCTCATATTCCTGCAATGCACTGACAGTTTTCTCATAATATCCCTGTCCGAAAAACACACATTTGGAGGGATCTGCCCCCAGTTTGTCCCCGGTCAGCACAATTGCCAGTGCCCGGCATCCTCCCGCACAGTATTTGAAATACTTACAATTTCTGCATTTTCTGTCGTGCTCCCGGATTTTGTCCACAGTCGTACATACCTCACACAGATACTGGCTGGCACTTAGCAGATGCTTCAGAGATTCCTTTTTCACATTGCCAGGGATATCCCCATTCAGTTCGTAGGTGCCAGACAGCTGATGACAGGGAAATATATTTCCATTAGCAGCAACTGCCACCATGCCTCTGACCCCCTTGCATACTGGAAGCGAATCCCTGTATTCCTTTTCCCGGTACAAAACAGGAATCATCCCATAACTGCCAGATACAGGATACAGACGCAAAAACTGCCAGATGATCACATCCATTCTGCAGCCCGTTTTCATATATGCACTGGCAAATTCCAGCATTCTGTCATAATATTCCGTCAGTCCCAGAGCAGCATCACCTGCATTTTCCTTCCACCTTGGGGCCTCCGATGTGCGGATGATGCGCATTTTCCACACCCCAAGGCTGTCCATAAGCTTCGCTGTTTCCAGAAGCGTATCCAGATTGTGTCTGTGCACATTTGTCTGGATCATTACTGGAAAATCATTTGCCCTGCACAAACGGATGGCCCGGATTGCATCCTCCTCAGCTCCTTTTCGTCCACGAAGCCAGTCATGATGTCCGATTCCGTCAAAAGAGATCTTCATTAAAGGACGGATTCCTCTTTCCTTCATCTGGTCCAACACTCCCTGCCTGAGAAAATAGCCGTTGGTATTGATCTCTTCTACATACATTCCTCTTTCATAAATTCCCGTCAGGATGTCCATAAAATTCCTGTGAAGCATCGGCTCCCCGCCTGTGATGGTAAATGCATTTACCCCACATTCCCTCGCCTCATCCAGAAATTTTTCTGCTTCCTTCAGGAACCACTCGCTCATGGATGGGCATTGTCAGCTGCATTAAAGCAGTGAAGACAATTATAGTTACACTTCCCGGTTATCATCCAGTTTACTTTTGGAAAATACCGGTTCTCGCAATGTCTGTATTTCTGCCAGTCTGTCAGATTCTCTTCCCCTCTGCAGGGATGAATAAAGCCTCTGGCTGCCATAGTTTCCAATAAATCATCCGCCTCCTGCTCCCTTTTTCCGTCACAGGAACGCAAAAGCTCAAATTCTTCTTTTTTCAGCCCTTTGGCATATGGACTTCCCTTCCGGTAATATGCATAGGGAACCTGCTGCCAGGAGCGTAAGGCAATCCGGGAATCAAGTATATATCGCATAAAATATCCCCTTATCTCTTTTTATTACAGCGCATCCAGACGCTGCCGTTTTACCAGTTCTGCAAAAAAGCCGTTTTTCTCTAACAGTTCTTCATATTTTCCATCTTCAATGATTTTCCCTTTATCCAGCACAAGAATTCTGTCACACTGTTTAATAGTAGAAAGCCGATGGGCGATTACAATTCTGGTACACTTCAGACCATCCAGGGCTTCTGACACTTTTTTCTGGGTCAGATTGTCAAGGGCACTGGTGGCTTCATCAAGCATAAGCAGCCTGGGTTTTTGTGCAATAGCCCGGGCGATCATCAGTCTCTGCTTCTGTCCTCCGGAAATTCCGCCGAAGCCTTCAGAAATCATTGTATTCATTCCCATAGGCATTTTCCGGATATCCTCTGCAATACCCGCCAGTTCTGCTGCCTCCCAGGCATCCTTCTGTGTCAGCCATGGCGCCGAGATCACAATATTGGAATAAATATCCCCCTGAAAAAGCTTACCATTCTGCATGACTACGCCAATCTTCTGCCCGAGCGATTTCAGATCAATTTTATCAAGATTTTTTCCGTCATAATAAACGGCTCCCTTCATAGGTTTCTCAAATCCAAGGAGCAGACGCATAAGGGTGGACTTCCCGCAGCCAGTCTGGCCTACAATCGCCACATACTGTCCCGGGTGGATTTTCAAAGACAGGTCATCCAGTACAAGAGGCATGTTTTCGTTGTACCGGAACGATATATGATTCAGCTCGATCCCACCTGAAATCCCTGTAATCACCTGTTTTCCGCTGGAAACCTCGGGCACTGTCTCAAAAAGCGGCTTTACCATTTCCAGTGTAGGCCTTATCCTTGCTACTGTAAGAGCAATTCCTGCCAATGACAGAAAAGCTCCGGATACCATGCCGTATGCAGTATTAAAAGCATAGTAATCCGCTACGGAAACGCCAGACCGGATTGCTGCGTAATACATCACAATAGTACCCGCAAGAGAAATCCCTGTACTGATCACAGCATTTATTTTAATAAATACAGGAGGATTATATTTAAGTTTTGCTTCTTTGGCATATAAATCTCCCCATCTTGCAAAAGCCCTTTTCTCAGCCCCTGAAAGCTTTATTTTCTGGACACCAGTGATCATAGCGTATGTCATTCCATTTTCTTTTCCTGCAAGCTCCATCTGTCTTCTGGAAATTCCCATCTGTACCAGGGAAGAAATAACAGAAAACGCAACCGTCACCGCTACAATAGTCAGCGCCGGTGCCACAAGTGCCGGAGCAAACGCAAAAATCTGTGAGATATAGATAAGGGAAAAAACGGAAGTAATCCCTGTTGTAAATACGGTAGATACCAGCATATTGCAAAGTGAGTTGATCTGGCTGGCACGGCTGGACAACTCACCTGCGCTGTACTTTCTGAAAAAACCGGCCGGAAGGGACATTACCCTCATCATGGTTGCAGCCTCTACAGACAAGCTCAGCTTCGTTTCCACCCTGGCAGTTACCATCGCACTTACTGCCTCAAAAAGCAGGCTGCTTATTGCAGTACACACCATAAAAACCGAAATCGCAAAAAACAGCTGCATGCTTCCAGAAGGCAGAACCTCCGAAAAAATAAGCTGGTTGATCTTCGGTGTCAGCATCCCCACAAAAGTCACTGCAAGTGCGGCAAGAACCATCATCCCGTAATCAGCCCCGGAAAGTGTCTCCATTATGTATTTCGCCAGAGAAGGGATTCCCATCTTTTTCATGGGAAAAGGTTTATAAAATGCAAGGGCCTCTTTTTCAAACAAATCTTCATTTCCATGGGTTATCTTTCTTCTTTTTCCAGCTTCAATGTCATAATAGCTGTAACCAGACACTTTTCCGGGAAGAAGAGCTACGATCTTTCCGGTTTCTTTCATAACGCCCAGCATGGCACCAATTGCATCCTTATACCAGCCTTTTTCCAGATAAACCGTGCGGCGCATGATTCCATAGGGGCGCATAAGGTATTCCAGCTGTTCATTCATATCCTCAATGGAATCCGGAACCTCCCTGCTTTTTACATGGTAAAATTTCAGGATCTCATCGATTTCATTCTTGGCAACAATACGGTCGTCATTCAGCGAGGCAAGCACCTTCTCCCCCATAACGGCACCTGCCATTTTCACAAAAGAATCTGCGAAAGCATCGTCATCGCTCTGCTTTCTAAGTTTTATCTGTTCGTCAAACCAGCCCAATGCTTCCGCCTCCTATTCATTTGATACCAGCATAGTGTACATTCCGCCGGCTCTCATAAGTTCTTCATGTGTTCCCCGCTCCACGACTCTGCCTTCATCCAGCACAATGATCTCATCGCAGTCCCGGATGGTAGAAAGTCTGTGTGCGACCACAATACAGGCAACACCTCTGTCCTTTATAGATTTCACCACATTGTATTCTGTTTTTGCGTCAAGTGCACTGGTGGCTTCATCCAGAATAACAATGGTAGGATCCTGTGCCAGAACTCTGGCAATTTCCATTCTCTGGCGCTGTCCGCCTGAAAAATCCTTTCCGCCTTCTGTCAGCCTGTACTGATAACCTCCCTCACGCATCATAATATCATCGTGAAGCTGTGCATCCCGTGCAGCCAGGATCATTTCAAAGTCTTCGATGGAATTGTCCCACATTTTAATATTGTTCGCTATGGTGTCCTCAAACAGGATAATGTCCTGATCTACCACAGCCAGGGAACCGGTAAACACATTCCGGTCTATCTCTGATATCTTTTTACCGTCAAAAAGGATTTCGCCGCTCCATGGGGCATACAGACCTGATATCAGTTTGGACAAAGTGGATTTGCCGCAGCCGGAAGGTCCAACAAAAGCGACTCTGCTGCCCGGCTTCAGGGACAAATTGAAATCCCTTATCAGCGGCTGGGCAAGCCTGGAGTAGCCGAATGTGACATTTTTCAGTTCAATGTGACCGGATAATTTTCTGTACTCCTCTTCCGGACTGGATTCTGTTTGCAACAGGCTTTCCGAATGATTTTTCAAACAGGCTTCAGGCTCTTTCCCATCTGCTTTTCCCCATATAACGTCTTCCGGATAATTCATAACATCCTCGACACGCTCCATATCCGTACGCATTTCCTGTAAAGTCTGACCTGCTGCGATGAGACTGGCTGCCGGAGCCATAAACGAATTCAGAAAGCCTTGAAATGCCAGGATCATACCCACAGTAAACCTTCCCTGCATTGCAAAAAACACTCCTGTCATCAGAACTGCTGTGTTGCACAGAGTACTGATAAGCCCGGGAAGAAGTCCCAGCACACTGTTCAGTTTCCGGAATTTTACTGCTCCTGTATTGGCTCCGGCCTGATAACCTGCCCATTTTTCAAAAAAGCCATTTTCTGCGCCGGTAGCCTTAATGGTTTCGATCATCTCAATACCAGCCACGGCTGCTCCTGCAAGTTTGCCTGCATTTTTCAGCTGGACACGGGCAATGTTTACCCTTTTTTTCGATATTATGTTAGAAAGAAGCAGATTCAGAAATACAGAGGTTACACCCATCAGCGTAAGAACAGGACTGTACCTTATCATAACCACCAGATAAAAAATCATCATCAGCGAATTCAAAACCAGCGGCGCAAACGTATTCACTAGCCCTTCTGCAACAGAAGCATTGGTATTCTTGCGTACCTGAATATCCCCTGCCATGCGCTGTGAAAAAAATTCTACAGGCATTCTCAGTATTTTCCACATAAAGGTGGCATTTCCAACCATATCCAGCTTTCCATTGATCTTCAGGGAATATACCTGCTGAATCCACATAACAGTCAACTGTACCACTCCCATGAGAATCATTCCTATGAGAAAAGGAAATACCCAGTCCGGATTCTCTCCGGTCAGCAGCCGATCCATAAAAATACGGGAAAAAGCAGGATTTATAATGCCGATCAAGGAAGAGATCAATGTAGTAAGGACAACAAACGCAATCGCTGTGCCTGTGCCTTTTAAGCGTTTTTTCGCATAACGAAGTACCGAGGCTGGCTTTCCCCCTGGCTCAAAATTCTCAGAAGGCTCAAACTGCAGACTGATTCCGGTAAAAGCTTCGTCAAAAGCCTCCATTGAAACTGCATAGGTTCCTTTGGCAGGATCATTTATAACAGCTTTATTTCCTCGAAAGCCATCCAGTACCACGAAATGATTAAAATTCCAGTGGATGATACAGGGAAAACGACCTGTTTTCTTCAGATCTTCCGGTTCATAGCGGTATCCTTTGGCTGTAAGCCCATAGCTTCTTGCAGCTTTCAGTACATTTTTTGCACTGGAACCGTCACGGGATACGCCGCAATCGAAGCGAACCTGCTCCAATGGAATCCACTTCCCATAGTAGGCAAGTATCATGGCAAGACTTGCTGCACCGCATTCCAGAGCCTCCATCTGCATGACTACAGGAACCTTCGCCACCCCTTTTGTGATCGGCTGTTTTACTTTTTTCTCAGCACTCATTATGGTCACCTCAATTTATTACAAATGACATAGGTGACACCCGGTTCGTAACAAGCTCTACCTTGTAGATTCCGTCTGCCAGCCCTGTATGGATGGTTGCTGTGTATACGCTTTCATCCACTGCAAAAGCAGCACTTTCCAACTGTTCCTCTTTTAGCTTCACAGGGATTTCGGATATCTCCGCAATTTCATATTCTTTCCCATCTATATACACTGGAGTTCCTTTTTTGACATTCCGGATATCTGTTTCTTTTATATAACATGTGATTTTTCCTGCTTTTGCAGTTCCCACAGTCTCTGTTTTGGTATCAAGATGACCGAATATCCCCCACACGCACACCCCGGCCAGCAGTATGATGACAGCCGCCAGAATCATCCATATGCCCGGGTTTGCCATCCGGATATAATCGTTCAGCTGCTCCGGGGAGGAAATCCGGTCCAGACTTTTTTTCCGAAATATCTGATCACTCATAACCTGCAGCCTCCTTTTTGCTTATAGTTATTATCTTTCATTTGTCTTGCGTCCCCGCTTTAACTCTATCCTGCATCTCTGTTTTAACTCTATCCTGAAAGCGATTTCTATATACACAATTATTTCCGTCTGTTAATATACCCAAGTTCCCAGAATGCCACTGCACTTGCGGCAGCCACATTTAAGGAATCCACACCGTGAGACATGGGAATTTTCACTGTATAATCGCAATCTGCAATCGTCTGTGAGGAAAGCCCGTCTCCCTCTGTTCCGAGAACAATAGCCAGCTTCTCTTCTGCTTGAAGTGTCTGGTTGTCAATTCCCACAGAGTCATCACGCAATGCCATGGCAGCTGTTTTAAACCCCATATTTTTCAGCAGCTGCATTCCCTCTCCGGGCCAGGCAGTTTTTTTCAAAAGTGTTCTGCATTTTAAATCCATTTTCCAATTCCGTTTTCGTTATTTATTCTACTTGTAATTGTAAGAGAATATGGATGAAAATGCAATATATTTGTCCTCAACAGGCAGATTTTTAGAAAAATACAAAAAAAGCCCCGAAAACCTTATAATCACTGTGAAACGTAGTGTTTATAAGGCTTTCAGGGCCTTTAAATACTTAAATTCAGACTTATTAAAATAATATAATAAAAACTTAAGTTAATGGATTATTTACCCATCTGCTTTGCGAAGTATTTGTGAACAGGCTTTATTTATATGGATTTGCGCGGCTCTGCTCATAAAGCTTACGCAAATTTGACGCAACTTACTGAATAAACTGGGGGTTCTGAACTTATTCTAATTCGGAATGGATCCGGCTCTTTTTTTCATACCTACCAGCCAAACGCATCACGAATCAGTGCCCCCGTTTCCCCGTCTATGTAAAACAGTTCCTGTTCGTCCGGGGAATCTTTCCACTGGTAAGGGCAGCGAAAGCTCCAGACAGGTCTGTATGTGATTCCGTCTACGGTTTCATCAATATAGTATTCCAAACATATTTTTGTAACTGGAATCGTGGTAGATTCTGTTTCCTCCGCAGTGTCCTGTTCCGTGAAGAGACCAATTTTGCCTTCTTTTACATATTGTTCCACTGACTTCATAATTTCTTCCATTGGAAGCATAGTAACTGTTTCTTCCACTTTCAACTGAAGCGGAATCGGTATGTTGAAATAACAGTCTTTAGGCGCAGGGCCAAAGCCTGCAGTTTCCAGATAACCATGCTGAGAAAGCCCGCCCACCGGGATCCCATTCAACAGAATCTCTGTATCGTAATAATCATATCCCTCCGTCATGTTGCTGATTGATTTTCTTACATACTGCTGTTTCCGGATCATATTTCTCATTCGCTCCCGTAGCATCTGAAGGATTTTCTGAGTCTGTTGTTTCCTGTGTACTCTCTTCCGTAGAATCCGAAATGGGTTCTACACCAGTATCTTCCGCCTGCATCTTTCCTTCTTTTCTGTATTTTTCTATAATATCCCGTACTTCATCATTTAACGGAAGGGTTACTGTAAGGGTCTGCGGCGTATATCCTCTGTAAGCATCCTCCGCAGGCAGTGCATAAGCCAGCATTCCTTCTGAATCTGTAAAAGAACCAGTTTTAAAAATCTTTCTGAAAGCTTCATCATCTTTCCAGGTGTAATAGATCCTGCCGTTATAATCCGGATATGCCTGAATAGTCATGGAAACCTCTACCTGGGAATCTTCATTTAATATTTTCTCTGTCAAAGCATCATCATACAGGGTAATATGTCCATAATAGAGATCTTCCCCGTCTATCTTATTCAAAGTTGCAAGTGCATCTTCTCCATTCACTGTCGCATGGTCACGGCAGCTGAGCGTATAATTCTCCACCGCCCCGGAAGGCTCTCCAAGAAAGCTGAAACCGCTGCCATCAAAATACGCTTCTGTAACAGACAGCATAGACTGGTTCCAATCCCTCTCCTTTGGCGTTATATGATAAGAAGTCACATCTTCCACATTTTCTGCAGTTGAATCAGGTTCTGTGACAACCATTTGAACAGCTTCCTGTTCTGTAACACCCTGCTGCTCCAGTTCTTTGTGAAGCCATCCAAGTTTTGTTGCAAGTACGCCGGTGCTGACGCCTAATACAGCAGCCACAGGAAGAAGAATCCGGATTATTTTTTTCTTATTCCCTGAATTTTTTGATCTTCCTTTATCTGATTTTACAATTAGATTCTTCGTGCTGCTCATTCTCTCATCTGGAGAATCCAAAATTCCCTTCAGAACATCTTCCATAGCTTTATCAATATTGTCCGGTATCACAGTTTCTTCTTTTAAAATTTTTCTGATTTCTTTTTCATCCATAGTCTTCACCTCCTGATCACCTTTTTTAATTTTGCTCTTGCCCGGGAAAGTTTGGTTGATACGGTGTTGCTGTTCATTTCAAGAAGATTACCAATTTCCTTTACGGAAAATTCATCAAAATAATAGAGTTCCACGATTTTCCGGCTTTCTTCATCCAGACATAAAAGCAATTGTTTCCATTCGCAAAGGTCCAGATCTTCACAATGTACACCTTCTGAGAAATTATCCAGTTCCGTGTCATGGTTCTTTTGACGGAGAATGTCTTTGCATTCATTTATCAGAATCCGCATCAGCCAGGTTTTAAAATATTTCACTTCCCTTAATCCCTGTATCTTTTCATAACAGGACAGGATCGTATTTTGCAGTGCATCTGCAATGTCCTGTTCGTTCCGAAGATAAACCCAGGCAGCTTTATACATGCTCTGCTTATTTATCCGGATCAGCTGAACGAACGCTTCTTTATCTCCATTTTTAGCAGCTGTTACCAAAGCCTCCATTTTATTCCCCCTTTTTGTTTTTATAACTATTAGACTTAAAATATGGGAATTTGCTTTCAAAAATTTTTTATTTTTACAAAACAAGACACAGGCAATCGAAACTTGACTGTCTGTGTCCTTTTTATATCTGACTATCATTCTTAAATGTTATTTTGTACAGCAGTTCAACCCTTTCGTTTACATCTGCCTTCCCTGATATTGCACTGTCAATACAAATACTTTTTTCTTGTTTTCATCAACTTTAAAAATAGCAATATAATTGTCAATGATCAGCTGTTTATATTCTTTTCCGGCATAGCGGCCTACCAGACGGTCCTGGTGCGATTTTGGAAACAGTTCCAGCTTTTTTATTGCCTGCCAAATCCGATCCGTCTGTTCTTTTGCAGTTTCAGGTGACAATTTTTCAAGTGCAATATAAGCATAAATATCATGAATATCCCGGTACGCTCTTGGATACAGCATTATCTCATATTTATCCATAATATTTCTTGTTGAGCTGTTCCATTGCACTTTCTAATGAAATCGGCTCTGCTCCTTCTGTTACTTCCTGTTCTGCTTCATAAATTGCCTGATCAATCTTGTTTGTCTGGGCAAAACGTTCATACAGCTCTGAACTCATTACAACTAAGTCACTATATCCATTTTTCGTAATAAATATTGGTTCCTGCTTTTTATGTGCCAGTTCCGATATTTCACTGGTTTTTCTTAAATCTCTAATCGGCATAATTGTTGGCATAATGAACACCTCTCTTTCTTGTGCTATAATTGTATCATAATTATGAGTCGGTGTAAATTCTTATTCTAGAATTTTTGAAAATTATGTATGAACTTCCAGAAATTTTCCGCCTAAAACTCGCACCACAGCCGCAGCTGTGGTGCATTCTTGTCTATTATTTTTTATAACCTTACGACAACTAAAATCTATTCTTAGATCTCGAAATTTTAATTTTTCCGTTTTAGTATTCTGAATCTGAAAAGACTTTACACCTATGCCTAAACATGACACAATCCAGTCAATCATGTTCTCTTCATGATCCTCAAATGTCAAAATCAACATTTTCCCAATATGCTTCACCTTGCAAACGTTTATATCTAATTTCTAATTCAAATGCGCTATACGTGCCATAACTTCTTCCATTGTAATCTGTCTCACAGTTTTAATCCTGCCATCATCTTCCCGTTTCACTATCAGATATATCTTATTATCTTTTGCCTCCTTGCTTCCATTCTGGTAAAAACTTCCATCCTCGTCCATTAGTAAATGAACTTCTTTTCCATGCCACATCCAGCTACCTGTCGCAGAATCGAGGTCTATGCCATTCTGCTTATATTCCTGAATCTTTATTTCTGAATTAAGATTATCTCCTACTACACAGGTACCCTCTGCTGTTTCCACTGCATTTTCAACTGTATCCTTCTGTTCCGCATAATTTGACACCACATCTTCTGTCACTACTGCTGTTTCCGTCGCTGACCCATCATTGGCTTCCGTTACTGTTTCCTCATCGTAAGCAAACATATGAATACTACTTCCCGTTTCTGTATCCACAGCTTCTTGTACATAAGATGATTCTTTTCCAGCCGCTGCTTCCAACGCTTCCATTTCCTTTGTCCGCTGGTCATATTCTTCCTGTGTAGCAATCCGAACGCCCGTTAATCTGTAATCGTCTTCCCTTACCGTATAGACATCAATTTCACCTTCCGGCATCTGGATCGACTTATAAGTATCCTCAAGCTGTCGGTCAATCAGCCATCTTACGGTTTTCCCCTGATAATACAGTGTATCACTGTCTGCATCATAAGTAACACCGTAGCATTCAAGATAAGCAAGTTCATTACGCATTTCTTCCTTATGCCAGTCGGATAATTTTTCCTTTTCTTCCTCTGTCAGATTGGAAGATGAAGAATCTTCGGAGATAAATACCTTTCCTCCCATATCATATCCGTAAGTCATTGCCTGCACACTGTAGCCGCATACTGCCACAGATAAGGTAGTTCCCATTAATAAAGCTGCAATTTTTCTTTTCATTGTACATCCAACTCCTTTACATTTTTTATTATGTCCATACCATACCATTGAATTTTGTAATGTAATTGGAGTTTATATGTGATTCGTGTGTGATTTATAGAGAAAAGGAAAAACAAACCCCATCACATGTATTACCCATACGATAGCTTGCTCCATGCTGGTCCAAGATCATTTTTACAATATAAAGACCCAATCCGCTTCCACCGGTCTGGCGGTTACGGGACTGTTCCACACGATAAAATGCTTCAAACAAATGGACTAATGCTTCTTCCGGAATAAACACCCCGGTATTTTCAATCTGGCAATATACCGTCTCGGTATCTGTTCCCGGTTTCAGCAAAACTCTGATATGATTTCCTTTTTCTTCCGGCGTATAACGGATGGCATTAAGCAGAAGGTTAGAAAAAACTTTGTCCATCATCACCGGATTCACATCTGCATACAAATGTTCTGGGATCTCCACTTGCAGTTCCAGTTTTTTATTTTCTATCAGTTCAGCCATATCAGCAATCTGCAAGCGGAGCTGTTCTGCTATATCGGTCTTTTGTGTAATAAATTTGTTATTCTCGATCCGTGAAACAGTCAGAAGTTCCTTTACCATGTCTTCCATTTTTTCTGTGGTTTCCAGTGACCGCTGTAAATAGTAATTTCTGTCCCTGTATTCCCCTACTCCCTGCAGCATTCCGGACAAGTGCCCTTTCAATATTGTAATCGGTGTTTTCAGTTCATGGGACACTGCTGAAAAAAATGCAATTCTCTTTTTCTCTATCTTGCGTTCCATTTCGATATCTGACTTAAGCTTTTCATTTGCACTCTTCAGTTCTTCCAATGCTCGTGAGAGGTTTTTGGAAAGCTCATTCAAGCTTTCCCCTAATACTCCTACTTCATCTGTTCTTTTCCCCTGATAGGAACTGTCAAAATCAAGCGCAGCCATATTTTGAGCCAGTTGACTTAACCTAACGATCGGAAATGTCAAATAAAGGGATGCCCCCAGTGCAAACAATATGGAAACTACAATAGCGATTCCAAGGATATACGGCAGTATCTGATATAATATTTCAAGAGCCTGATTGACTGGCTGCATTCCCCCAGAAACAATCATTGTATATGTTTCTCCACCCACTTTAACGCTGTACCGTTTCACTGCTGAATTATCTCCGACTTCTGCAATTCCATCAGCCTGTTGGACGACATCCTCTGTTACGACGTCCGCCTGGCCGATTACTCCCTCTTCATAGGCCGCATTTTCTTCCTGTACGATAGTGGTTTGCTCTGCGCTATTTTCGTGTGTCAATATCATATCACCCATATAACCCTGCTCTACCACACCATTATCCAATACATCTTCTGTCACGGCTGTACTCTCAGCCGGCCATATCCTATTTCCCTGTTCATCCAAAATCACGACTGAAACTTTCGAACCTGCTTCAAACAATTCAATGGCATAAGAAGCTTCATTAATCGTTTCATAAGAATGAATGGTTTCAATCATTTCCTGTGAAACCGAATCAATATCCTTCTGTAGCTGTTTACTATAATAGGTTGGAAGGAATCCTACAATTACCGCATATGTAATTCCACTGGATACTGCCAGTAAGACAGCAATCAGTGTGCAAATTTTTATGGTCAGACTGTTTTTAATTCTCTTTATCAATCCGGTATCCCACCCCTCTTATTGTACTAATCAGATTTACTCCCAGCTTTTTGCGGATATTCTTAATATGTGTATCCACAATTCGCTCTTCCCCGTAATAATCTTCTCCCCATACCATATTTAGAAGTTTCTGGCGTGTCAAAACGATTCCTTTGTTAATCAGCAGAACATATAGCATTTCAAATTCTTTCTGTGTTAATTCAACCTCTATCTGTTCTCCCTTTTCTGCTTTACAAATATAAACATGATGCCCCTTCACATCCACGCTTAACGTTTTATAAGAAATCACCTGCAATTCATCTTCTCTTTGTGTCCTTCTCAAGATTGCTGCAATTTTTCTCAATAAAATGGGTATAGAAAACGGCTTGGTGACATAATCATCTGCATTCATATCAAAGCCTTTGATCTGATACGCTTCTTCATCTAATGCCGTAAGCATGATAATTGGTACATTCGATTCTCTACGGATTAATTCACATACTCCAAAACCGTCTATCTTTGGCATCATAACATCCAACAGCACAAGATCAAACTCGCCATTGTGAAATTTTGCAATCCCATCCACACCATCATACGCCAGTGTAACTGCATATCCTTGATCTATCAAATAGTTTTCTAATATTTTCTGAATGTCATCCTCATCTTCAACAACCAATATTCGATACATAAAATCACTCCCCACAATTTCTTTTTAATATTTCCTGTAATTATACATTAGATATATGGAGTTACGATGGAGTTAATAAAAAATATAGAATTATTTTCACACATAAAATCTATATCATTATAATAAAACCATTTTCTTTTCATGGCAATGCGTTTTAATCATTCCGATGTTACAACATAATTGGCTAAGTAATCGGAACACTACTCCAAGATTGATAGTGGTAGTGGTCTTTCCTCCACCTTCCTGCAGACATTCTGGCTTCACACTGCCATTTTTAAAATCATAAATTTTGTTAACGTGTTTTCGTGTATCTCTGTCAATTCCAAGACAATATACCAATGCTTCATGATATACGTCTTTCCATCTGCATTTAGGCAGATATTCCAAATAGAATTCCTTATGTTCTCTGCTCATAAAAGTTATTGTGCGAGCATCCTCGCCAGCTGCGCCTATCGCTGTACTTGCCATATTGATTTCCTCCTTATGCAATTAGTTTTTAAGTTTATAATTTGATTTTTGAAAATTATGGCGATCTGATGAAACCGCTGATAATTTGAGTAACTTCGCTGAAGATTGCAAGCCTTTGCTTTTACTCAGTTTTTCCTTACTCAATACTCAATTTTTGGAGATTCTTGGTGATTTCCAGCGATGCTTGGCGGTATTTAGGACTTTTTAGAAAAATATAGAAAAAAGCCCCGAAAACCTTATAATCACTGTGAAACGTAGTGTTTATAAGGCTTTCAGGGCCTTTAAATACTTAAATTCAGACTTATTAAAATAATAGAAAGAAAACTTAAGTTAATGGATTATTTACCCATCTGCTTTGCAACTTCCTCAGCAAAGTTCTCTTCTTTCTTCTCGATTCCGTCTCCGGTCTCGTAACGAACGAAGCCTTTGATTGTGATCTTAGCGCCGTTCTCTTTAGCAACCTGTGCTACATAGTTTCCAACAGACTGTTTTCCATCTTCAGCTTTAACATAAACCTGATCAAGAAGGCAGATCTCTTTAAGCTCTTTCTTGATACGTCCTGCGATCATTCCCTGGATAACCTTCTCCGGTTTCTGGGATTCCTTAGGATCGTTCTGAATCTGAGCCATAAGGATTTCTTTCTCATGCTCGATATACTCAGCGCTTACTTCGCTGTCGCTTGTGTAAAGAGGTTTCAGAGCTGCAACCTGCATTGCAACGTTCTTAGCCATCTCTTTAACAGCGTCGTTTACAACGTCTGTCTCAACGTCAACAAGAACGCCGATCTTTCCACCCATATGTGTGTAGGAAGCAACGAAACCGTTCTCCTCTTTCATCTGTGCGAATCTACGGATGTTCATGTTCTCGCCGATAACTGCGATCTGAGCTGCAAGAGCTTCTTTTACAGTCTTAGTGGTATCAAGTGCCCATGCCTCTGCAAGGAAAGCATCGATATCAGCTGCTGTAGTTGTCAGAGCCTGAGCTGCAACATCTGCAACATACTGCTGGAATTTCTCGTTCTTAGCAACGAAGTCTGTCTCGGAGTTAACCTCAACAACAACTGCGTTTTTAGCGTCGTCAGCAACAAGTGTCTTGCAAAGACCCTCTGCTGCAACACGGTTTGCTTTCTTCTGAGCGGTAGCAAGACCTTTCTCGCGAAGGAACTCTACTGCTTTATCCATATCGCCTTCTGTAGCTGTAAGAGCTTTCTTACAGTCCATCATACCAGCGCCGGTCATCTCTCTTAACTCTTTTACCTGTGCTGCTGTAATAGCCATTTTCATTTCCTCCTGATGATAGTGTGTTGTAAGGACCTGTCCGTCAGCTGTGGATATGCCTATGCAGGCATAGCTCATTCACAGCTGATGTCCAGAATTTTCACAAATTATTCCTCTGTAGCGAACTCTTCAGACTCAGCCTGGATTTCTCCCTCAGCGTCTGTCTGTCCCTGGTTTGCTTCGATAACTGCGTCAGCCATCTTGGAAACGATCAGTTTTACAGCACGGATAGCGTCATCGTTACCCGGGATTACGTAATCCAGTTCTTCTGGGTCACAGTTAGTATCGCAGATTCCGATAAGCGGAATTCCCAGTGTATGAGCTTCCTGAATACAGATCTTTTCCTTCTTAGGATCTACTACGAAGATAGCATCTGGAAGTCTCTTCATTTCTTTGATACCGCCAAGGTTCTTCTGAAGTTTATCTAATTCTTTTCTTAAAGCGATAACTTCTTTCTTAGGCAGAACATCGAATGTTCCATCAGACTCCATGGTCTCAATTTCTTTCAGTTTCGCAATACGGCTCTGGATAGTCTTGAAGTTGGTAAGCATACCGCCTAACCATCTCTCATTTACATAGAACTGTCCGCAACGCTCAGCCTCTGTCTTGATAGCGTCCTGAGCCTGTTTCTTAGTACCAACGAAAAGGATATTTCCGCCGTTAGCTACGATATCAGCGATTGCATTATAAGCATCGTCAACCATTCCTACAGACTGCTGTAAGTCGATGATATAGATACCATTTCTCTCTGTGTAGATGTATGGAGCCATTTTAGGGTTCCATCTTCTTGTCTGATGTCCGAAATGAACACCTGCCTCTAAAAGCTGTTTCATTGAAATAACGCTCATGTCTTTTTCTCCTTTTGGTTAAATTCTTCCGCATGAATCCTTTTCCTCTCGGACCCAGCCTCACACCGCAGGGCACCATCCTGGGAATCTCCATGCGTGTTTGATGGTTTGCAACTTTTGCATTATAACATGACAAAACCCTCCGTGTAAAGAGGGTTTTTGCAAATTTTTCCGCTAATTTTTCCGCTATTTTACAATGAAAGTCCCAGACGGCAGCCATGAATGAGCCAGGCTTGCATGAGCGAATTCATGGATATCGGGCGGGCTATACCGTATGAGTAAGTAGGACGATAGCCCGAATTACAAATACAGTCAACAGCTGCAAAGCAGCTGACTTTCATATTCAACAATATTTGCGTAAGCAGACATACCCTTTTAGGAGTTTTCGCATTTCAGCGCCGCCAGTTCATCAGGCGTCAGTTCCCTGGCCTTTCCTTTCGGCAGGTCATCTGGCAAAGTCAGCGCCCCCATAGAAATCCGTTTCAGATAAATTACTTTCTTTCCAACAGCTTCCATCATTCGCTTCACCTGATGAAAACGGCCCTCGTGGATTGTCAGAAGAATTTCAGAACACCAGATGCTGCCCTCCGGATCTGCCTTATGTCCTGCAGCATTTGAATTGGCTATCACTGCTCCTGATTCACCTTCGACCTTTTTACGGTCATCATCCTCTTTCCATGTACTGAGAATCTCCAGCTTCCCCGGCAAGGTCGGCTCCTCATCTCCAATATCCACACCTAGCCGGATCTTCTCTATATCCTCCGGCACCACTTTTCCTTCCGTCACCGCGAAATACGTCTTATCCACATGTTTCTTCGGGGAAAGCAGTCTGTGGGCAAGCTGTCCATCATCTGTAATAAGAAGCAAGCCTTCCGTATCCTTATCAAGACGTCCTACCGGAAAAAGATTCCGTCTGCCATCCTTTGGCACCAGATCCAGAACTGTCTTTTCCCTGGTATCTTCTGTGGCACTTACATATCCGGCAGGCTTGTGCAAAAGATAGTACACAAACTCTGCCCTTGCTCCAATATGCTCTCCGTCAAATTCTACCACATCCGTCTCCGGATCTATTTTCAGTTCCGGCTTTTTCGCCTTCTCACCATTTACCTGAACCAATCCCTTCTGGATCAGCTTCTTCACTTCCGTTCTCGTACCTGCTCCTGAATCCGCCAGAAATCTGTCCAGTCTCACTGCTTTTCCCATTCTTTATAGTAGCTCTCCTTCTTTATTCCTTTTCAAAAACCTCAAAGGATAATGCCCGCTGTGAATCCTCTTTCATAAATTCCGGAACATCCTTCGCCATTATGGACCACGCTGCCTCTGATTCCACTCCGTCAATCACAACCTTCAGTCTGGCCCATTTATCAGCTTCCCTTTTTTCCCAGAATGGCACCATCTGGTAACATCTCAGAACCTTTTTCAGTTCTTCCAGCTGTTCCGGCTGATCGTAAACCACAGGAGAAGAATATTCATTGTGCTCCTCATTCATATAATATTCCACTTCCACAGCGCTCAGCTTCACATCCTCCATAGAGACAGGATACCCTGTTTCCTTCAAAATTTCAACTGTCCTTTTGAACTGCGGGAATACATAAAAGCATGCGTAAAAATAATAGTCTCCGGTTCTGCCAGGCACCATGGCATCAACAGATTCTGCAGATGGTACTCCGGAATACTCAATGTTCAGGCTTGCACATGGCTCTCCGGTCAGCACTTCCGGATCCGCCTCCTCTACATCCTGACGAAATGCATCCACCAACAGCTGTCTCTTTGCCTTATTGTCCTGGAAAAGGGAAATAGATTCTCCTGTAATAAAATCACAGCGCACCTCATCCACATATTTATCATCCAGCTTCAAAATGGAATAGCGCTCAGACTTTAAGGTTCCCTCCGCATATCCCTCTTTATACAAGTTCTTCTGATTCTCTGTGCTGACCATATAAGAGCGATAAACAGTTTTTCCGGATTTCAGGTCATAACGCATCTGAAGTCTTGATGTATCGTTAGAAGAATCCCATATATCGCCGTTCCACAGCGCTCTGTTGTCACTATCTTCTGAAAGGGATCGGCATATAACCTTGTTTTCCTTCACAATCTGCTCCACACATGCATAAATATCAGGACTAATGCCCAGATTATTGCCCAGAAGATCTCCATTCCTATAATATCCGGAATCCTGTGTGGAAATCTTGCCATCTTCATTTATTTCAACGCTATAAGTATTCTCCCATCCACCGCCATCCGTAAATTCAGCTGCAATATTTTCGATTTTATCATAAGAAGGGATATAGTTGTCGTATCCAGTCAGGTCAAATAAGAACATACAGGCCACAAATGCTACACAGGCCCCGCTTACCACAAACTGTATTTTATTGGAGAAAAATTTTCGGAAATCCCTGTAATAAATAATTCCCATTATCCCTCCTGAAAGAAGGGTTCCAAAAATCAATCCGAAAATCCACCATACAATTCTGGAATTGTCACTTGGAAGCATATAGAAAATAAGTCCGATTCCAAGTCCTCCGGGAACCACAATCATAAATCTTATGATTGTGCCAACCCATGGAAAAACAAAGGCCATACCGGTTCTTTCGGATTTTCTGTTTACAAATGCATAATATCCAAGAACGCCAAAAGCGATTGTCACCAGAAGCACAATTCCCAGAATGCCACCATAATTTCCTTCTGCATATTTTCCCACAAAGGTGTAGGCAAGGATGACTGGTGACGCCATTTCTCTCAAGCCTTTTATATAGCCATAGACACCTACACTGCTGGTATAATAAAAGACTTTTTCGTAAAACTGCAGAGTAACAGAAAGCACCGGTCCATAAGCAGCCACTGCAATAAGCAGAAGAGCTCCCATAAGCAGATGGCCGGTAATGCAGATTACAAACACAACCGAAAAATACAAAAGCAGATATAAAAGCAAATGAAATACCATCATCAAAAATGCCAGTTTCATAAGATGAAGGCTGAAAAATCCCCTCATTGCCCCGATGCAGACGGAGAAAAATTCCATTGCCAGATATGGAAGCAAATAATACAAAAGGGACTGCAAAGTCTTATGCCAGAACATTCTGCTTCGTTTCACCGGAAGACTGTGATAGAAATCAATTTTCCGCGGTGAATAAAGATACCAGAACTGGCTGATTCCGTTAAACAATGCTGCAGTTGCCGCAACTGCAAGTCCGGTGAGCATAAATCCATCCTGCCACAGATTTGCATAAAGTGCATTGATCTCACTGGTGGTGTATCCCATTCCAAACCAGTTTCCCAGCATGATCAGCTCTGCCACCGGAAATGCCAGAAGAAATCCGATGGTCACAAAAGCCGGAATCCACATCATGCCTTTTGATGACACCTTCATATATCTGCTAGAATAAATTTTTGATTTCATAGCCTGCCACCTCCGTTTCACTGATAAAAATTTCCTCCAGGGTCAGAGGAAGCACCTCCATAAAGAGAGGATTTTTGGCCTGGATCTTCTCTATGATCTCACTTCTGGTTCCCCGGGCTGTTATCATAAGAAGAGACCCCTGATGCTGCACCTTCAAAACCTGAAGTTCCTTTTCCAGTTCTTTTTCCTGCTGTCTTCCGCTAAGCACACACTGTATCTTGTGAATGTGAAATTTCATGTCTTCCAGATCTTTGGAAAGAAGAATCCCCCCTTTATGCAAAAGCCCGACATGGTCGCAGATATCCTCCAGTTCGCGCAGATTGTGAGACGCGATCACAGGAGTAAATTCCCGGTTCATAATCTCCGACGCAAACAGGCTCTTTACTGCCTGACGCATTACCGGATCAAGTCCATCAAAGGTCTCATCGCAAAACAGATATTTCGTTGCCGCGCACACACCGATGATTACCAGAACCTGTTTTTTCATACCTTTGGAAAAAGTTGCAATTCTGCGATTTTCTTCCAGATGGAATTGTTCCATCAGTTCATGAAAAAACCTGGTTCGAAACTGAGGATAGAAGTTCCGGTAAAAGCGCACCAGATCCATTGCTGTATAATTTGCCGGAAAATAACTGTCATCTGAGATATAGAAAAACAGTTTCTTTGCTTCTTCATTTTCATACACTGGCATACCGTCAATCTGGATTTCCCCTTCATCTGGCCTTATAATTCCAGCCATCATCCGAAGCAGGGTGCTTTTCCCGGCGCCGTTACTGCCCACAAGACCAAACACTTCCCGCACTCCAACATCCAGAGTTGCTTTATTGACCGCTTTGACAGTGCCAAACGCCTTACTGCATTCTTTGACTTCTATCATGGCTTCTCCTCCTTGTAACACTCCCCGATAATATAGATCAGCTCTTCCTCATTCATTCCCATAGCCTTTCCCTTCTGAATCATGGCTTTTAGTTCTTTTGTATAGGAAGCTTTGCTAAGCTTACGCACTTCTTCACTGTCTGCGATAAAATTTCCTGTTCCTTTAACCGGGTAGATCAGTCCCTCCTGTTCAAGCTGCATGTAGGCTCGCTGGATGGTGTTGGGGTTGATCGATAATTCCATGGCCAGCTGCCGCACAGAGGGCATTCTGGAGCCTGGCTCCAGTACTCCCTTCAGGATCAGGTTCCGGAATTTCTCCTCCACCTGCTCGTACAGTGGCCTTCTGTCCTGATAATCTAAAACGATCATAGACAGGCCTCCTCCTTTCTAAGTGTATTAATACGTTTAATACACTTAAGATAGCATATGTGTACTTTAAATTCAAGACGGGAAATTCTTAAATGTTTATAAAGTGGAATGCGCCAACAAAAAACCTTCTCACAATCTCCCCTGTTTTTCCAGGATTTTGTAAGAAGGTCTTCTATTTTTCTTAATATATTTGCGATTATATTTTATATCAGCCTCGTACACCCTCGTTTCTGGTAATTCTTATAGCATCTCCAGATACCATAAGTTCCTGCAAAAACAAGAAACAGATTCAGTGCAATTACGGATGTGGCTCCTGTATGATCCAGCATGTACAGCATCACATCACTGACCAGCAGGCTCCAGATATTTGCCCCCATATGAAGAAATACACTGGCAAACAGATTTCCTCTCCATTCCAGGATCAATGCGAAAAGCAATCCCATAATAGTTGCATACACTCCCTGGAGCAGATTCATATGGTAAATTCCAAATGTCAGTCCTGAAAACAGTGCAGCTGTGATCACGCGCATATTATCTCTCATACGAAGAAATACCAGCCAGCGGAAAATAACCTCTTCTGCAAAAGGTGCTGCAATCCCCATCCAGAAAATCAGACTCCAGATACTTTTCCCCTCGGAAATCAAGGACTGAGTTTCCTGATAAGCTTCCGGATTCAAATATTGCTGAAAAAGCCCTACCAGAATGTTTCCATATTGACCAAGAAATGCGCCAATTATAAGAAACCCCAGAATTTCAGGAACAGGAAGGTGACGATCAGCTGCAGGATATAATATCCCGGTTTCTTTTCTTCTTGAAAAATCGCCCCGATACAACAATATGCAGGGAACTGCAGCCAAAATCCCTGTCAGACCAGTCAGCATAAGCACATGCTGGTAATATGCACTCATATCTGCGCCAGTCCGCTGCACCAGAAAATACAGTCCCAGATAGGAGACAAGCTGGGAAAGCACAAAATGGATTCCCACCGGATACAGACACTTCCATGCCAAAACCGGCATTTTCTGTTTTCTTCTGGGGCTCAGACGAAAAAATCCAGTATTTCCTCTGCCGAATTCACAATTTTAAAAGGATGGGCATTTTTCAGTTCTTCTTCGGTTCCGTACCCATAGGAAACTGCAATGCATTCCAATCCGGCGCGTCTTGCCCCAAATACATCATGCTCTTTATCCCCCACCATGATCACCTGGTCACGGTGTTCAGAAAATCCCAGCCGCTTCAGAGTTTCCTCGATCACCTCTGTCTTATTGGTTCGTCTACCCTCAGGCTCACTTCCAACCATCTCGTCAAAATAAGAATCAATATGGAAATATTCCGCAACGATCTTCACGAAATTCTCTGGTTTGGAAGACGCAATGGCAAGCTTGTATCCTCTTTGTTTCAGTCCGGATAACATTTCCGGAATGCCAGGATACAGTTCATTCTCATAAATCCCCACTGGTGCGTATCGTTCTCTGTAAATCTCAACTGCCTTTCTTGCTGTTTCTTCGTCAATTCCCGCATATTCCTGAAACTGCTCCAAAAGGGGCGGTCCCACAAAAATGCGCAGCTTCTGAAGATCTGTTTCTGGTTTTCCTACCTTCTCCAGAGCATATTGTACGGATTTGGTGATTCCCTCCCCGGAATCGGTGAGAGTTCCGTCCAGATCAAATAAAATAGCTTTGTACATCTGTGTTTTGCCTCCTGTACCGTCATGTAATTTTTGTCGTTGATTTTTCAAGTCTTTCGCTATATGGGTGTTAATTATAACATCATTTCTTTATAACGTCCAGATGGCAAAATCTTAGTTGATGGTTACCATTCACTCCGTGTTACTGTTCACTCCGTTCACAGTAATGCGCTTCGCGATGCACAGAAATCATGCATTCGCATGATTTCGCGCCGCAATTCTCGGGTTTTCTGTGAACTTTGTTCACAAAAAACGCCTCGCGGAACGTTACCAGTGAACAGTAACCACTCCGTGACCAGTAACAGTTGATACACACTTTCAAAACTCCCATATAGGCATATGCACAATTCTTCTCCCATCTATTACCGCAATCACCTTCACAGTATTTTCCTTCGCTGTAATCGGCTGGTCAAATATAAGGGTATCCCCCTTCTGGTGCCAGAAAATCTCATCACCATTTAAGTTCAAAGACAGAATTGTAACATCCTGCTCACCGGTAGTTCTTATAACTTGTATTTCAGGATATTCATTTACAGGGACTGTTTCTTCGTGTATAAAACGTATTGTGCCGTTTTTATTATCATTTATGTTATTGTTTTTATTTGTATTTTCATTTTTTTCTCTATTTTCATCATTTCTGTTATAAAATCCAAGTCCATGAGATGTCTTTGCCATTCCGACTGCTGTAAAAACCGTGCCGGCTCCTGTGAGTTTCAAGTGCTCACTGGTATTTTCTTTTTTGGAACATTCCGTAATTTTTGCTTTGGCCCTATTCTCTTTTTTCCGATCAGTATTCTTTGTTTCTCTGGCAGTAATCCTGCTTTCACTTATATTTTCATCTGCTGCGGTATCTTCTGACTTTTCTTCTTTGCTTTTTGAGCTATCCTTCTTTACACGAGAAGTGTTTTTTGTAGTATTGCTTTTAGACTCAGTTCCATTGGCACTGTTGTCTGCATTTATATTCGTTTTCTTATTCTCTGCGTTTTTGTTTGCCGGTGAGGCTGCCGTGACACTGTTTTCTTTCTTGTTTTCTTTCTTGTTTTCTTTTGGTCTTCTCTCAGAACCCGCAGCTTGAGGTTTTTCCAAGCCCTCCTTATCACCTGTGTTATCACCATTCTCTGTTTTCGACAAGCCAGCTCCTGCGTTGCTATTACTGCTATTGTTACCGTTATTATTCCCGCTGTTATTATCGTTACTGCTGCCGCTATTATGACTGTCATTATTATCGTCATTTTCTATGTCATTACTGCTAGTACCGCCATTCGCGCTGTCATTATTGCTGTTGTTATTACTCTCATTACCATTGCTGCTCCCATTTTCTTTCTGCTCTGGCTCCGTAGTTTCCTGATTTCCTTCAGCCTCCTCCCAATTATCAAATATACCTTCATCAGCACCAATATCGATATCAAATCCTCCAAATTCCCCACCATAAGTGTAAAGTATACCAACTTTGGTAATAAGTAAAATCACTGTCACCATCAGATAAATTCCAGGTTTCCGAAAGTTATTCCAGATGCTGTGCGAATATATACCTTTTCGATTTGAATTTTTCGCAATTTTTCTCCTTATGCTTCTCCATCTTTTCATTTTCCCTCACCTGTTTCACTTTCCATCTGTTTTTCCCAGATTTCAACGCTCTTACAATCCGTCCCATCTGCCTTACTGCTTCTGTATAAAACATAAAGTCTCCTGCTGGAATTCTTCTGACCTCTTCGCAAAAGGAACAGTCCATATTTCCCATACCCTTCTGCAAATTCCGGCGCATACAAAAGCAGCTGCTCATAATACACGGCGGCCCGTTCCCACTCTTTCTGAAGTTCCGCATTTACCGCCAAGAATAAAAGCAATTTTCTCTGCTCTTCATCTTTCGTATATTCTTTTTGCAGTTTTTGCAAAGCACTTTCTGCATGCTCGCATTTTTTAAGAAGAAATTTATCTGCTTCTTTGTCTGTACTTTTTTTATCCGCTTCTGCTGCAAATTTCTTTGACAACGAAGAAGACTCATTTTCCTCTATCTCGTAATATCCTTTCGTTACTTCTGCCAATGCACTTTCGAAAGCTGCCTGCTGCTCTGATCCTGCAAGAAATACACCTGCAGCCAGCAAAATCCCCGTAGTTCCAATCACCACCGCTGCATTTTTTCTGGCAAGCCCTTTTCTTTTTCCTATACCAGAAAGCATTTTTCTTGCCTGTGCCGCATTTTCAAATCGTCTTTTCCCCTGAGGCCGGGTACATTTATAGAGAAACAAAGCAAACCCAGGAACTTTCCACAAAACAGATAACCAGTTTTTTCCTGCCAGCGCCTGTAATGTTTTTCCCAAAGCATAAAGATCACTGGAGCTGTTTACTTTTCCCTCATATTGTTCTGGAGCTGCAAAGCCTTCTGTTCCCATACAGATCCGCTGATTTTCTCCAAATCCAAACACCGCGCTCCCAAAATCCACCAGATACAATTTGCCCGAATCTGAAAGCATAAGATTATCCGGTTTCAAGTCCCCATAATATACCGGCGGCTTTTGCCCATGAAGATATTCCAGAACTGCAAGCACAGTGTCTCCGTGGGAAAGAAGCTCATCCACTGCAAAAACATGTCCCTCCTTTAACATCTGTCCAAGGGACTTTCCACGAATATATTCCATGATCAGATAACAATGATCCCCATTTTCCACATAATCTACCATCCGTGGAATGGATGGATGTTCCAGAAGCCGCAGCAGTCTGGCTTCACGCTTTTTCTCAAGGGGAAGTTCTTTTACTGCCCAGTAATTTCCAAGCTCCATATCCCTGGCAAGGTACAAATGCCCCTCCCCACCTGCACCTACCTGCTCCAGGATACAGTAACGCATTTTCAAGATCATACCTGTAAGATTGATGATAATCACCTCGATTTTCACATAAAACGCAACCCTTTACCAACAACAAAAACGAGACAAAAAAGGCTTCAACTCCTTGTCCGCGTAAATTAAGTGAATGCTGCCGATGACTTCCGGCAAATGATAAATATAAACAGAATAAAAATTAGTGATTATGAAATGCCCGCTATTCTGAAGCATGATAAAAAACTCCAGATCAGACATGTAAGAATGTAATTAGAATTATAACATTTAAAATCCACTGTGAAAAGCACTTTATAAAAATTTTATAAGTGCTTTTCACAATCTCAGATTAAATCTGAATCGTCCTTCCCAGTTCTGCGGACGTTCTGTGTGAAATGGAAATAACGGTACGATCCTTTGCCACACGTTTCAATGCGGCCAGAACAGCCTTCTCTGTCTCCGCATCCAGGTTTGCAGTGATCTCATCCAGAAGAAGCAGTTTGGGCTCTGCCACTGCTGCCCTGGCAATGGATAGCAGCTGCCACTGTCCCTGGGAAAAAATCTCCGGGGTGCAATAAGTATCGTAACCATTTTCCAGACTCTCAATTGCCTCTTTTAAACCTGTAAGCTCTGCAACAGCCTTTACCTGACGCTCAGAGATCCGGTCATCATATAATGTAATCTGGTCGCGTACGGTTCCCGGCACCATGTGAAAAGTCTGCTCTACGTATCCAAAGAGTTTCCGTCGTTCTCCAGCCCTCACAGCCGTTGCCGGAATGCCGTGGAGCAGTACCTGTCCCTGATCCGGCTCATAAAGTCCAAGAAGCAGCTTCAATATCGTACTCTTTCCTGCACCAGTTCGTCCGAGTAGAGTCACCTGATCGGTATCCATCACCTTGAAATTCAGATGCTCCAGCACCACATGCTCATCATAGCCGAAGGTTACATTCCGGAATTCTACAAACGGAAAACTATTACTGCCAGAAGCTCCCAGTCTGTGCCTTTCTTCCATATCAGTCATCGCTTCCTTTCGGCTAATCTTTTCATTTCTGTTTTCTTCTATTTTTGTTGCCGGATTATTCCAGGTTTTCTCGGTATCTCCATTCTCCTGTGCGCCATTTTCTTTCTCCTCCAGCCCAAAGAATTCATTAATCCTATGGATTCCAGCTACCGCGGACTGGATGGTCTGAATCTCCATTCCAAGACTTTCCAACGGCGAAAAAATCTGTGAAATATAGTTGATCACAGCCACTGCAGTTCCCGCAGACATTCCAAAAAACGTGAGCACCATCTTATTTCCAGATGCTGAAAGCAGCATCACAGCTGCAACCACGACTGCATTTAAAATCAAGATCACCGGTGAATATACTGCATCATAAAAATTGGTTTTCTCCATTGCCTGGTAACTTTCCCCGATATAAGTATCGTAACGCTCTTCCATATATTTTTCCCTGGCAAGGCAATGGATGGTACGGATATTATGAAGGGTTTCCGGCACATGGCCAGAGGCTCTTCCCACAGCCTTACGATTTTCAATCTGGGCTGCCAGCATGTTTTTTTGCACATGTCTGGTAAACCAGAAAAGAAATGGCAGCATTACAAGAAGCACCACAGTGAGTCCCTTATTTTCAAACCAGATCACCACCAGAATACTGATAATCTTGCAGGCGTCAGCAAACATGCTGATGATCCCTGAGGTAAAAAGATTTTCCACAGTATCTACATCACCAACAAAGCGTGAAGCCAGAGTTCCAGGTTCCAGCCCTGTCAGTTTGTCAGAAGTAAGGCATATGAATTTTTCCATAAGGCTGCTTCTAAGTGCATGTGTGATTTTCTGCCCAAATACGGTAAGCAGACCTTCCCTGGCAGATTCCATGAATCCGGTAAGTGCAAGCATTGCAAAATAAAGGAAAATCACCCAGAATGTCACGGCTTTTCCCGCTGTGACTGTATCTACGATTTTTGCCAGGATCAGCGGCGGGATAAGAGCCGTTACCACTGCGCCTGCTACAGCAAAGACAATACCCATAGACAGCCATTTCTGCTGCAGAACTGTTTTCCAGATCACACCTTTTACCTGTCTTTTTTTCGCTTTTGCAAATTTCCCTTTGCCCCTGTTTTCTGCCGGAAAAACATTTGTATCTGACCTTCTGCTCTTTTTCAAAATCATATTTTCTTCTGATTTCAAGTTGTTCTTATTTCTGTCTGTCTTCACTCTCTGCACCTCCTTCCTCAGTAAATAATTTCTTATACTCCGGTACCTTCTCAAGCAATTCTTCATGCGTACCCACTACTATTTTTCCATCTTCCATCCAGATGATCTGATCCATCTGAGGAAACAGATACAGACGGTGGGAAATCAGCAGCACAATATTCTCTTTCGACTGTGCTTTTAAATTGGCAAAAATCTGTCTCTCTGTGCTCTTATCCAAAGCCGAAAAAGGATCATCCAGAATCAGAACCGTTTTTTTGTGGCAAAGAGTTCTTGCAAGAGCCAGACGTTTTCCCTGTCCGCCCGAAAGACGTACGCCACCATTTCCTACCAGAGTCTGTAAACCATCATCCATCTCATTTACTTCTTCTGCCATGCAAACCATTTTCAGGAAATCCTCTGTCTTTTTCTGTTCACCCATAAGCACATTGTTTTCCACGCTGTCGTTAAACAGTTCCGGATCATGACCAAGATAGCCTATGATATTCGTCTGCCAGGATGGGGGCATATTCTGAAGCTCTTTGCCATCCACAAGAATCTGACCTTCATATGGATACTCGCACAAAAATACTTTTCCCAAAGTAGACTTTCCGCAGGCCACTGGTCCAGTAATTCCGATTATCTGCCCTTTTTCAGCTTTGAAGGAAATATCCTTCAGAATCTGTTTCCCATCCGGATAAGCAAAATTCAGATGACGGACCTGCAATTGTTTTACGTTCCTGTAACGAATTTCTGACTGGGCTATCTCTAGCTGAGATAGTTCCTTCTGCGACAATGTTTCTTCTGCATGTTTAGCAGACACATTTTCGATCTTTTCCACTTTCCCATTTTCCAGAATTCCAGACACATTTTTCTCACTCTTTGGAATTTCTTCCTGCTTTGTCAAAAGCGGCTTAATACGCTTCCAGGAAACCTGCGCCTTGTGCACTGCATTAAACAGCTTCGCTGCACTGGAAGATTTCACTGACAGCTTCACAAAGCATGCCAGGAAAGTGGTAAAAGATGCAATGTTCCATGTGCTCCAGCCAGTTCCCAGAACATTTTTCTGCCCAAAATACAGGATAAACAGCACACCAGCCATGGAGATGATCCGGTACAGCGGAGGCATGATGGAATTCCAGATATTCGCCTTTATGGCTGACTTTTCGTAGGAAGTAAGATTCTCTTCATATGCCTTTCGGCGCTCCTCTTCACATCCAAAAACACGGTATGTAATAGCATTTTCTGCCCGGTCAAGAATAGCTGTACTTAAATATCCTGACTGCTCTTTGTATGCAGCACCAGTTCTCTGGATCATCTTTTTCATCTTCTCCGCCGTCATATAGGAAATCGGCGGAAAGATCATGCAAAGCAGTGCAAGCCTGAAATCATACCACAAAAGCATTCCTGCATAAGCACCCAGGGCAACTCCTGTATCAAAAATCTCCGTAGTGAATTTACGCATTCCCTCCACACAGTCATCCACATCCAGGATTGCCTTGGTCATAATGCTTCCCTCGCCTTCTTCCCGAAGGCTTGCACGACTTTTCCGCACCAGACTGGCGTACAGGATTTCTTTCATTCTTCGATTTACATTGTTGGCAAAACGCCGCACATAAAACCGCTTGATATATCTGGCAGTCTGGACAATTGCAATAGCGGTCACATAGCCCAGTACCAGAACCAGCATATCTGAAAACTGGTCAGCCCCTTTCAGGATATCCACCAGGCAGCCGGTCATTTTCCCCTCAAACCAGGGACCTGCCAGAAGGCCGATATTATAGATCAAACCGGATACAGTCACTGCCAGAAGCACTTTCCATTCTTTCAGAAAATAGGAAAACACCCTGTCCGGCTGAAAATTTGTATGAGGTTTCGCTTTCATCTGACATTTCCTTTCTGCCTTAGAGCGTGTTTGAAAAAGCATAACGATACAAAAAAGGAGCCGCTCACTTCCAACTTTTCCAGAAAGTGCCGCAGCTCCATACCACAGACTATAGCATGTTTGAAAAAGGCTCTAGCCCCTCATAATCTGCTTATTATTTTATTACATCTTATCCGGTGCCTCGAATCCAAGCAGATCAATACTTGTCTCAAGCACTCTCTTGGTCAGCTGCAGAAGACGGATATAGGATTCCTTCTGCGCCTGATTCTCTTCGCTGAGGATCTTGGTCTCATGATAAAAGCTGTTGAATGCATTGGAAACCTCATAAATATATGCACAGATTTTATGCGGAGCTTTTTCCTCAAATGCACTCTCGATCATGCTTCCAAATCCACTGAGCTGAAGCATCAGGTTCTTCTCGCTGCCGTTAGATGCCGGAAGGATCTCACCTGCTTCAAGGTTTCCGCCTGCTTCCACATAGCGGTTCAGGATGGATTTGATACGAACGATTGTATAAAGGATGTACGGACCTGTATTTCCCTCGAAAGAGGTGAAGCGGTCTACATCAAAAATATAATCCTTGGTAGCCTGATTGGAAAGATCGCCATATTTGATTGCTGCCAGACCTACAATCTTAGCAGTATCTCTTGCATCTTTATCGCGGACACTTCTGTTCTCTACAATCTTTGTGAACATTTCCTCATCAATATCGGCAATCAGGTTCTCAAGACGCATAACACCGCCCTCTCTTGTCTTGAACGGTTTGCCGTCTTTTCCATTCATAGTACCGAAGCCAAGGAAGGAAAGCCTTGTGTCTTCTTTCACAAGGCCTGTCTTTCTTGCACAGCGGAAGACCTGGATAAAATGAAGCTCCTGACGTTTGTCAACAACGTAAAGGATCTCATCCGGCTGGAACAGCTTCATACGCTCTACAATTGTGGCAAGGTCTGTAGTAGTATAAAGAGATGCCCCGTCTGATTTCAGAAGCATACATGGCGGGATTTCCTTGGTATCGGTCTCTTCTTTAACGTCTACAACAAGCGCTCCCTGATCCTCATATGCAAAACCTTTTTCCTTCATCATCTCTACCATGTCCGGAATGTAAGGCTGCGCATCAGACTCTTTTTTCCACAGATCAAAGGATACATTCAGATTCGCATAGTTTCTCTTAAGGTCTGTAACAGAAACACTCATAATGTGGTTCCAGAGAGCCATGTACCCCGGCTTGCCCTGCTGAAGAAGATGAGTTGCCTCCAGTGCTTCCTGACGGTATGCCTCATCCTCCTTGGATTTGCCGCTTGCACACGGATAAATCTCCTCAAGCTCACTGATGGTAAAAGGTGCTTCTGCAGGATATTCACCTGTATAGCTGTCATCAAAATATACAAGCTCCGGCTGTCTGTGCTTCAGCTCTGTAATGATCAGTCCCATCTGAAGTCCCCAGTCACCAAGATGAACATCACCGATCACCTTATGGCCTACGAAACGACCGATTCTCTTAATACTTTCACCAATAATTGCAGAACGGAGATGACCTACATGAAGAGGTTTGGCAACATTCGGTCCGCCGTAATCGATTACGATGGTCTTCGGCTCTTTGGCTGTGTCTGCACCAAGCTTCTCATCCTTCTCCATCTCTTTCAGATAATCTGCAAGAAACTCTTCGCTGACTTTCAGGTTGATAAATCCGGGCTTTACCATTTCTTTCATGGAAAATACTTTGGAATCTGCCAGATTGCCCACTACGTCATCTGCGATCATAAATGGTGCTTTCTTATAAGCCTTAGCTCCCGCCATGGCACCATTGCACTGGTATTCGCAAAGGTCAGGACGGTTGGAAACGCCTACTTTACCGTAGGATGAATCGTATCCTGCTTTTTCAAATGCTGCAGAAAGCTCTTCTGCCATGTAGTCTGTAAGTTTTTTCATAAATCCTCCTAAATTTTCTTCTCAGAGAGAATACTTCTATTTTCTTCTGATAGCTATTTCTTAGCTTCTATACAGTCACTTTCTTAGAACATGCGATTGCAAGAGAACCATATCCAATATGGCATGCCACACTAAGTGACAGCGGATCCATATGGATTTCCATACCAGGAAAAATTTCCTGCATCTCCTGCTTCCACTCTTCTGCCTCTTCCGGATTACCTGTGTAAGCAGCCTGAAGGCACATCTCTCCATTCTGGACAAACGATGCAAAGCGTCCCTCAAAATCTGCCTTCATAGCCTTCAGCATAGTACGTCTGGCCTGCTTCTTGCCTCTTACCTTGGCAAAAGCATCCAGCTTCTCACCCTGGAGCTGCAGCACCGGCTTCAGATTCAAAACGGTACCTATTGCAGCTGCAGCAGGTGTGATCCTGCCGCCCTTTTTCAGATATTTCAGGGTTTCCAAGGTAATATAAATACTGGAATTAAATTTCTCTTCTTCCAGGATCTTCTTAATTTCAGCTCCGCTTTTACCTGCATCCCGAAGGGCAATCGCGTCCACCACAGATTGACGCTGGGTTACGGAAATTCTCTGATTATCTACCACGTGCACTCTGCCCTCATATTCCTGGGCAAGTCCCATTGCAGTAGCACAGGTAGCGCTGAGACCACTTGACATGGGGATCTGTATAATCTCATCATACTCTTTCAGAAGGTTGTCCCATAATCCCATAGTCTCTCCCGGGCTTGGCTGGGAAGTGGAAATAGAAGCATCCGACTTCAGCCACTGATAAAATTCATCCTGGCTCAGGGTAATTCCCTCCAGGTACATTTTCTCATTAATAAAAAAAGGCATAGGAATAACAGACACTCCAAGTCTGCGTCCTTCCTCCTGTGTAATGCCGCTGTTACTGTCCGTTACAATGGCAATCTTACTCATTCAATCTCTCCTTATCTCATAAAAACTCATGTTCCTGTTCACTTCGTTCACAGCAGCACGCTTCGCGAACCTTACCAATGAACAGTAACAAACTCGCCGCCGTCCTGCCTTTTCTTCTGGCAGCTGGTTCTTTTTTCCCAGTAAACAGCGACTGTAAATCTTCTTTCCCTATTCAGGGTCTTAAAGTCTATTATAATACCTGCGCTCCAGTCTGGCAAACACTTTAAAGAAAAGTCTCGAAAAAAATGTACCAAAATATTTCTTCATCTGTAAAATTCTTTTGGCAAAAAAGAAAAAAGACAGCCTACACCGCCCCTATAAGCAGTGCTGCTGCCCCACATTTTATAATACAGCCAATTCCGCTCATCAGCCGCTCCGCCTGCGCCATAGTTTTCGGGAACATGATGTACCAGCGGAAAGCTTCCATTGTTTTCCGGAGCTTCGCAGGCCAGAAAGAGAAATCTGACCATTTGTCCGGCAGCCAGCTCTGGGGAATATGGGATAAGAGCCTTACGCAAAAAAAGAGGCCGATTCCCCACAGTAAAATTCTAATAACAAAGCAGCTACATTTTCTAAAATCAATTTTCTTTTCTCTATTTCTTTGAATTCCATTTTCCCAGATTCCACGCTCCATCTCATACAGCCATCTGGAAACAGTTATTATAAGCGTTACAAGAAAAGCCACTGGAAACCAGGGCAAAATCACTTCCAGCCAGCTGTCATCCACTAATATTCCGGATAGTCCGTTTCCCACGAGAAAATCAGATGCAGTACCCTCCAGATTCTGACCTTTTTTCCCTCGGATCAGAACCTGAGTACAAACCTGATTTTTTTGTGACGGACGGATAAGCATCGTATGCTGATTCCAGAATACCACACCTCGCACTTCGTAAATCTGCTCTCCCACAGTCAACTGACTTCCCGCACAATTTTCACTGCCGAAAAGCTCCAGGGCTGTGTCTTTATCAATCACGCATCCGGTTTCATCATTCTCTTCTAATAAAGCGGCCTGTCGGTCGTACAAAGCAGCCATTCCCACAGCGCCTGTCACCCGGGCATTTGTCTGTCTAAAATCCTCTGGATTCGTAACCACCTGAACTCCTCCATTCCACACAAAACAGAAATCTGTAATCTCATCACCACTTTGATAATTTTCCCAGATCTGCTTCGCCTGGTTTACTGTGGGATAATTTCCATACAGTTCAACCACCGCTGTATCTGTTTTTCCCACCTTCACATAATCTTTCATTCCGGAATAAAATAAAGCCGCGGTCAGCAATACTGCCATAATAACCTTCAGATATTTGTAACAGTAATTCTTCTTTTCACTTTCCATGCTAATTTTCAGAAATCCTCACCCTGCTTCCATCCTTCAGTTCTCTGTCTGCCTGGACGATCACAGCCTGATCCGTAGAAAGGCTTCCCTCACCCAATGCAGCAGTTGTCTGGTTTTTATCCTGCACAGTAACTTCCACTTTTCTAGCAACCATTACCGTTCCAAGCACTGTATTTTCTGTGTCTGTAACATACACATAGACCCTTCCCTCCTCCGAGTACAGCGCCGAAAGCGGAACGCAACAGGAATAAGGTCCAGCATCTTTTGATATGGAAAAATCTCCGCTCTGACCGATGGACAGACTGTCTGCCGGCATTATGATGGACAGGTCACGAATATCATTATCCTCCTTATTTTCTGTTATATTTTCCACTGTTGCTTCAGAAATATCATTATTGTTATTATCTGTAATTTTCACGTCTGCACCGGCAGATACATATTTTATATCTTCTTTTGAGATGGTGCCAGTCATTCGAAGAGCACCATCGGCTGAATATAAAATTACTGCTGCAGTCTGTCCTGTAAGGTCTCCGGTTTGCACGGACAGACTTTTGATCACACCGTCAGAAGGAGACGAAATCACTCCCTCTGTGCTTTGAAGCACTGTAACCTTTTCCATATCTGCTCTGGCATTTTCCAGTTCTCTTTGTACGTTCTCCAAGGTACTGTCTGAAGCCTCCGGTGTACTGGCATCGGCCACTGCTTTTCCGGCACTTGCCAAAGTCTGATTTCTTCCCGCGATCACTTCATTTAATGCTTCCTGTCTGGCTCGCAGATCATCCTGAAGAGCAGTTTCTGTGGCGGAATCGTCCTCCTGTGTTGCAATGGTCTCACCATCATTAAACCCTTCCTCTCCATCTGTGAAGCCACTTAAATCATCCCCAGAAGTCTTTGCTTCCTTTTCCCTGTAAAATTCATCAAGTCTCTGTTGGGCTATCTGAACTTCCGCCCTTGCATTATCCACGGAAACATTTCCGCTTTGCACAGCCAGATCGTAAGAGTTTCCAGCCCATGCCTGCTCCGCTGCACGCTTCTGGCTGTTCACCTTTTTCTGGCTTTCCAGATCCTTTACCTGCCCTTCCAGAGTTTTTACTTTATCGTCCAGATTCTTCAAAGCCGCCTGAATGCTGTTCTGGGATAGCTTCAATAAAATATCCCCTTTTTTCACAGTCTGCCCTGCATGTACCATCACCTGCTCCACCTGCAGATTTTCCAGTACAAACACCGCCACTTCCTGACTACCCTCCACTTTTCCAGAGCCTTTCACCTCATGAGTGATCATCTGATTTGCCGGGTTCTTAGTCTGGATCTGTATCACATTTACAGAATCCGAAACTCTTGACAATATGGTAAAAATCAGCATCATTACAAAAAACAGGCAAGTTGCCTGAATTAATTTTTTCTTCATGTCAAACTCCCATTCTGTTTCTGAACATATTTGTAAAACACTCTGCATTCTAACTATTTCTTTTAAATTCCATTGACAATATATTTTATCAAACTGTCGTTTTTTTATCGTCACTTTCCAGTTGTTTCTCTTTTTATTCTTTTACCGCCGTAGAGACAATTCCCTGCTCCAGATAGTCCTGTCCGGACAAAAATACCAGAACTGCCGGGGCCAGAGCCACCACAGAGGCCGCAAATGCAAACCCTGCCTGCTCCAACTCAATATTAGGCAGGTACAAAGACAATGGCCACAATTCTTTTGTTTTCAAAAATACCATCGGCTGTTCGATCAGATTCCAGTATTCCAGAAAGCCAAGTACAATGGCAGAAATGACGCCAGGTGAGCCCAAGGGGATGGCAACTATAAAAAACAGTCTAAGCTCACCTGCACCGTCAAGTCTTGCCGCTTCCAGAAACGCCTGTGGAATCCCTTTGAAAAAGCGGTACATAATAAATATGGGGAATGTAGAAAAAACCGCTGGGAAAATAATCCCCAAAAGCGAGTCAAGAAGCCCAATTTTATCCAGCACCAGATAATTGCCAAGAAGCATAACCTGAAACGGCATCATCATCAGCGCAATATACAAAGTAAACAATATATTTTTCCCGAAAAAATCAAATTTGGCAAATCCCCATGCGCCAGGCATTCCAACCAGAAGCCCGCCAGCGAGGGCACCAGCGGTAATCTTCACCGAGTTCCAGAACATTACGAAAAATTCCGGTGAATCCAGCAGTACTTCCACATAATGTTTCAGAGTCGGATATTCCGGAAACAGCTTCCAGGAAGCATATCCTTTCGCCCCCTCCTGCAGCACTGGAAACAGCAGATCTGTAAGCTCATTTTTTCCCATAAGAGAACCAACTGCCAGAAATAAAATGGGAAATATAAAAATCAAAGCTAAAAGTACAAGAAAAAAACAAGTTATCTTTTTCACTTCTTAATCCTCTCTTTCCCATGCTTTTTGCAGTAAAAGTACCAGAACCATGATCGCAATTCCGGTAACCACTGCCGCAGCCGCCATCTTATCCATGGCCAGATCTCTGTACCAGTTATTGAACAGATGCTGTAGAAGATACATGTTCTCCTGTGGATAATCTCCAGCGACCAGATAAGCCTCCCGGAATACTTTGAATCCATTCAGCAGCGACAGAACTACAATGGTAAAAAGAGAGGGCAAAAGATTGGGCCAGGTAATTCTGGTAAAGCATTTCCAGGCACCTGCTCCATCCACCTTTGCTGCCTCATAAAGAGATTCCGGGATTGTGGAAAGGCCTGCCAGCCACAGTACAATGTCATACCCTAGATTTCTCCAAATATAACTGATCACCAGCACCCAGAAGGAAGCCTTTGTATTCAACCAGTCTATGCTTTTCAACGATAGCATTTCCAGAAAATAGTTCAAAAGTCCCTGTCCATTAAAGAGTACTTTCCATAAAATTGCCACAGAAGCAACTGGAATGGCCATTGGAAGCAGAAATGCTGTTTTCATCAGCTGCTTCTGATTTTCCCCAAGTCCGTTTAACAGGACAGCAGTTGTCAGTGATAAAACCACCAGTAATGGAATACAGATTCCGAAAAACCGCAAGGTATTTTTCCCGGCAAGAAGAAATGCCTGATTGGAAAATATCAGCTGATAATTCATAAATCCAATAAACACTCCATTTACAGCTCCAAAAAAAGATCTGCGGATCACATCCACATAAGGAAGCAGCCAGAATACACAGACTCCTGCATAGCTAGGGAGAATAAATAAAATCCCTTTCAGGGCATGTTTTCTTTTCAAAAAATTTCCTCTTTTCTATCTTTCATTCAGCATTATAAAAATAGCAGAGAAATCTCTATTCTTTCTCTAAAGCGTGTTTGAAAAAGGCTTTCTGCAAGATGTGCACCACAATTTGTGGGAGATTTGGTCCGGATGAGGGCACCGTAGCGGGCTACTGCAACTGAATTCGGGCAAAATATGCCGCAAAGTGGGGCGTGCAGATTGCGGGAATGATTTTTCAAACAGGCTTTATAATTAATTAGAGAAATTTTAGAGATTTGCGTATATAATGGATAACAGATTATAAGAAGAGGAGTTTCCTATGAGAATATTAATAATAGAAGATGACAAAGATCTGGCACAGCTTACAAAGCTTGCACTTGAAAAAGAAAATTTCACGGTAGATATGTGTCTGGATGGTGCGGAAGGTCTTTACTATATGCGGGAAAATATGTATGATCTGGTACTTCTGGACCGCATGCTTCCTTCTATGGATGGAACTCAGGTTTTGAAAGAAGCCAGACAGTCCAACATCTCAACCCCTGTTATTTTCCTTACGGCACTTGGCGAACTACAGGACAAGGTCAACGGACTGAACTGTGGAGCAGATGATTACATGGTAAAGCCCTTCGCCTTTGAAGAACTTCTTGCAAGAATCCACAGCATTATGCGCCGTCCCGGAAAATGGGGTGACTTAAATCTTCTGAAGCTGGGAGATATTGCTTTTGATCCTGAATGCGGGCGCCTTACCAAGGGTGCAAAAGAATGCACTCTTTCCGGCCGCGAAAGTGCCCTTCTGGAAGTATTTCTCCGAAATCCCGGTCAGGTTCTTCCCAGAAACCTTCTTCTCTCCCGCGTATGGGGCATGGAATCCGACGTAGAAGAGGGAAATCTTGACAACTACATACATTTTCTCCGTCGCCGCCTGAAATCCGTGGAAAGCACACTGGTTCTCAAAACCATACGCGGAATAGGTTATCAGTTGGAAGTCTGTCAGTAAACACGCTCTAGTACATCGAAAATTAAGTTTCTGCTATATTGACGCAGGATGATTTCTTCATATGCAAGGCGGAGGAAGGAGGCGTAGCGGTGGCTACGGCGACTGACGACAACGCAGCAGATGAAAAATCAGACAAGTCAATATGGCAGTTACTTAATACTCGATGTACTAGTTTTATTTCGGTAATCTTATCACAAATGTACTGCCGCCACCCGGAGTATCCAGAATACGGATACTCCCTTTATGTAACGTCACAATTTCCCTGGCAATGCAAAGTCCAAGTCCAAAATGCTGTTTCTCCTTTCTGGCCGGATCAGCCCTGTAAAATCTTCGGAATACAGCCTCCTTATTCTCATCCGGAATTCCCGGACCATTATCCTGTACATAAAGCTGAAAATATTTTTCATTTTCTTTTACTCCCATTTCCATCCTGCCACCGGCCGGCACATAGCTTGCCCCGTTATCCAAAAGGATTCCCAGCACCTGACTGATTCTGGCACTGTCACACTTACAGATAGAAAGAGGCTCCTCTGGCAGAACTACTTTCAGGGAAATCTTTTTTCCATGCAGAATAGGCTGGTATTTCTCATATGTATCCAGAAGCAATGTATCAAGCTCACAATCTGTCTTCATAATACTCCAGGATTTATTGTCCGCATTTGCAAGAGAAAGCATATCCCCGATAAGCCGGGACATCCTGTCTCCCTCACTTTTTATGGTTTTCAAAAATCTGCCGGCGTTTTCCCAGTCAGATTCCATTGCCTGTACACTTGACAATATCACAGCCAGCGGAGATCTCAGTTCATGGGATGCCGAAGCAATAAACTGGGTTTGTTTCCTTTGATTCTCTTCCAGAGGGCGAAGCATTTTTCCTGTAAAAAACCAGGAAAATGTAACCAAAGCCAGAACTGCAAGCAGCACCATGACTCCAAACCAGACTCTTTGATGAAAGATCTGTGTTTTCAACCCATCAAGAGGATATACCAGCACCAGGCTTAACACGCCGTTTCCCTTAGGAATCAAGGCTGTACATGCATAAAAATCTGAAGTTTCAAAATAAACCGTTTTGGAAAGAGAGAGGCTTCCCATATAGTCCACATCAAGCCCCTGCTCTTCCCTGGAAATTCTGGCAGCCTCTGTCAGCATATTTCCTACAGAGCTCAGATTTTCTTCCTTTTTATCCTGATTCCAGCTTTCTGTATCCAGCTTATCAAAATACAGCTTTTTTCCGTTATTCAGAATGCGAAATTCCACTTTGTATTCCTGCTTTGCTTCCAGTATCCACTTGTGAGAAAGCACAGTCTGATTTTCCAGATAAGCCACACAGGAATTTCCATTATTTAAAAATCTCTCATAAGTATTATGGGTAAGCCCTCTCTCGGAGATCACAAGACAGGAAACTGCCATCAGGATCAGTATTCCGCTTGTGATCAGTGATGCAAATATGGTCATTTGCCTGTGAAGCTTTTTAAACATCTCTTACTCCTTCTATTCTGCCAGATACAGATTCACCTGCTGCATGACTGCATTCGCAGCCTCATCAAGACTGATTTCCCCATTCAGGTAACGCACTCCGTTTTCACAAACAGCACTGGTAATGATTGTATTATCCAAAACCGGAGTTGTAAGCATTTTTCCAAGCTGTTTTAATTCATTCACCTTATCAGCTGACGGAACTTTTATACTGTATACCAATTCCTGACCGTTCTCGCTGTTACTGCTGCCGCCAGTAACTAACACGTTTCCAGCCTCTCCCTGATTCCAGTAGTCCTCTCCATTGTAAACAGCTTCCACTACAGGGAAACCATCTTCTCTGGAAAGCATCTGTCCTTCCTCTGAAAATAAATATTCCACAAATTTCTCAGCAGCAGCTTTCTGGGAAGCTCTGGAGCTGATTCCGATTCGGTTGACCGGAATGAAACAATTTGCCATCTGCCCATTCCAAAGTGCATAGGCCAAGGAAGTATCTATCTCTGCCATAGAATTTACAAATGCAAAATCCAAAAGCGAAAAAATATCACCTAAAGCAAATTCACAGTTTCGGGAAAGCAGCACGGCAGTTTCTCCCGAAATACTGCCAGCTCTTTCATATACTGGCTGTTCACTGTCATCAAAAGCCTGTGGATAAGCAGCCTTTAATTCATCCATAGCATCCTTTCCAGCCTGATAAATTCTTTCGGACTGTTCCAGAAATTCTTTAATCTTTTCTTCATCCAAAGTTCCATTCTCTTTCATCCATGCTGCGGAATTGTTATCTGCCAGTTTTTCCAGAAGTAACTGTGGATACATGGAATAAAGTAAGGGCAGCTTATAGATGTTTTCCGAAGTCAGTCCATATTCATCCTTGTGCTTCGTGAGCACATCAGCAAGAGAAGCCAGATCTGTCACTGCCTGCACATCCTCCTTGTTTCCCTCTATCATAGGAATTCCAAATTTCACCGGCATCTCATAGATACTTCCATCCTCTTTTGTATAAGCACTTTCTATGTTGTCCAGCAATCCTGCATCTTTCAGAATTCCACTTAAATCCTCCAGCATTCCCTGTTCTGCATAGGTTTCAGAAGAAATTCCGTCCAGAATCAGAATATCCGGTCCTTTTCCTGCCATAATCTCCGTATTTAATGTTTTTAACGCATCTGTACGTGTTACACCATCGTTTCCAGACATTCCGGTTTCCAGTGTGAGATAAATATCCGGATATTTCTTCTGAAACATAACAACTGCCTGTCGAATACCGGAATTCTCTTCCATGGAATATATGGTGAGCTCTGTATCCGGTACGGTTGGAGTATCTGCAGAATACTTATAAGAAAGCAGCCTTCCACCATTTAAGCCAGAGTTGTAATCAACTTCACCAATGTAAAATACGCCTTCCGAATCCATTGCCATACAGTTAAATGCCTTATTCGAAGAGCTTATGGAATTCAGGCTTCCATCAATTACCTGCTCAATTACATCGCCGCCAAATGCATAGCGGTATAAACCAGTCTGATCCACATAGAATATGGTATCTTTCTCATCACCTTCCAAAAACAGTAAGGCAGTACCGGAGGAATTTCCAAATTCCAGATTTGCAGGAGTCTTTTTCAGCTGCGCAGTCAGTGCATCGCCTCCACTTGCCGGCTTACCGGAAGCCACATCATAATAATGCACATCTCCATCTGCAATCACGATCAGATACTCTGAAGTCACGAACATATAATCTGTGGATTTTCCTTTCTCATACTCATGAACCACAGCCCCGTCAACAGGATTGATTTCCATGATTCCATTTCCTGAAATCTGTAAAAACAGGTTGCCATTTTCCCCAATATCTATACTCCAGGCCATGGTTTCATCCAAATCTTCTCCGATTTCAACCTTCTTTCCTTCACCGTCAGCGGGGCAATAATAATATTCCATACTTCCCATGCTGTTCTCATCTTCAGATTCTATATATACGCCAATCAGAATACTTCCGTCTCTCCCAAGCGCTGCTTTATAAATGGATCCCCCTTCCACACCGAAAAAACCGGCAACCTTCTTCCCTTCTTCCCAAGTCTTTTCCTTGTCAGAGGACTGGTAGAGCATCAATTCGTAATCACTGTTTCTTGCAAGCATTTTCAGGCTTCCCTCTTTCATAACCTGCAAATCCACAATCTCCATACATCCTTCCGGCACAGACAGTTCATTCTCCAGATACCGTCCCATTGCTTTGGATTCCACGGAATCTGCCTTGTCCTTCCCTCTGTCAGTACTGCAGCAGCCCATCAGGCTACCCGCACCCGCAATGCATAGACTTACTGCTGTAGAAACAGACAGAATTTGTTTCCATTTTTTATATTTTTGCATATTAAAATTCTCCTTCCAGTGGTATGCAATAATCCTACCAAAGGAATCTCTATGTAATCTCTAAACAAGTATATCATGTTTCCCCTTATATTTTGCAAAATTTTAACCGGCGGAACATAACATTCTCTATAGCCTGTCCTAAAAGCATTCTCACAATCTGCACGCTCCACTTTACACAAATAACTCAAAAACATACTTTGACGCATGAATTGACTCATAAAAAAAGAACAGCTCCAAACACAAATCATCTGATCCATGCTTTCAGCTGTTCATTTTTATAACAATATTAACATTTATTGCAAATATAAACCATTACTCACTTCTAAGTGCATCAATCGGATTCAGGTTAGCCGCCTTAACAGAAGGAAGCAGACCAAAGATGATACCGATCAGCATAGAGAATACTACAGAGCCTATAATCGCCGGAACACTGATGGCTGTAGGTGAGCCTGCCACCTTGGATACAACTTTTGAAAGTCCGATTCCAAGAACAACTCCGATAATACCTCCCACACTGGTAAGTACTGCTGCCTCCGTCAGGAACTGTCCCAGAATCACCTTCTTTCTGGCACCAATCGCCTTCTTCAGACCAATCTCCTTGGTACGCTCGGTTACGGATACCAGCATGATATTCATAACACCAATACCTCCAACCAGAAGAGAAATACTTGCGATCCAGATCAGCTGGGAGTTGGTGCTCTCACTTAAATCCTGAAGATCCTTTACCCGCTGCATAACATCATCTGCTTTATACTTGAAGCCGCTGCTTCCACTGCCAGTGCTGCTGATGGATTTATTCAGAATCTTCGCTACTGCAGAACCAGTCTCACTCATGTTGTCCGTGCTGTCTACTTTGACGATCGCATTCTCAGGCTCATCAAATTTGTAAGAAATCGGCCAGCATTTATTTGGAATCATTACGGTTCCAATCACATTTTCATAATAGCTGTCAAAATCACTCGGTGTATCCATGTTTGGCAAGCTGTCAGCCGACTGGCGTACAACTCCTACAATTGTATATGGTTCAGAACCGATCTCAATGATTTTTCCCACTGGATTAGCTCCCGGAAACATGGTATCAGCAGCATAGCTGTCCACCAGTGCCACCTTGCGGAAATTATCATAATCAGCCTGTACAAATCCCCTTCCGGAACGTACCTGATAACCGCAGGTATTCAGATAATTGGTATCAATGCCATAGACCTTACCGCCGGAAAAACTGCTGTTCTCATAGTAAACACTGCTGTTGTAGTCTGTTCTGCTGTAGAAAAATGTTGCATTCTCCACATGGTCTGTTTTTAACACTTCATCTTTCAGGCTCTGACTGAGGATCGGTGTAGAGCCGGAAGAACCGCCATCATAATAATCCACACTGTAAGCACTGTCACCCTGTGACAAAGTTACATTTACCGTGTTATTTCCAGAGCCGATCAGGTTATCCTTAATCTGCTCACTCGTTCCCTTAATCGTGGAAACAATGGCAATAATAGATGCAATACCGATAATAATACCCAGCATTGTAAGGAAAGATCTCATCTTGTGTGACCAGATTCCCTGGAATGCCAGACGTATATTTTCAAACATGAAATCCCTCCTTAACCAAGACCGCCATATGATGTGGAATCATATCCCATAAACGTATCCAGCGATCCTTCCTTTGTCTTCATACCTTCTTTGATGGATTTCGAATAAGGGAATGCAATCTTGTCATCCATGGACAAACCGCCGCTTACCAATACATAAGCACCACCGTTTACATTCTCTTTTACCTTAACGATCTGTTTCTTCAGCACGCCATTGTCATCCTTATACACATAGCTTACGCCGTCTTCCGTACGGACAAAAGCCTTGGAAAGAACAATGCCATCCGTGCTCTGCGCCTGCTGCTCCAGCTGGATATCCACCCAGTCTCCAACACTTACCTGCACGGTGTCATCTGTGATCTTGGCAGTAAAATTATAAGAAGAAACATTTGGATTGCTGTCTCCATAGTAATAATAGGAGCTGTCTCCATCAACTGCATAATCAGAAACCTGGATCACCTCAGCCTCAAAATTCATATATCCATTCTCACCATAAGAATTGCAGTTCAAAATTGTGCCTTCCTTCACCTGGTCAAGCATAAGCTCCCCTACAGTTCCCTGTACGTAATAGCCGTCTTTGCTCTTAACGATCATAAAGGAATCAGATTCTGAATTGGTACCTGTAGCAGCATCTCCCACAGTGGTTACAATACCATCCAGCTTACTGGTGATCAACTTTCTGTCAGCTTTCTTCTGAAGCTTACTGATACTGATCTCACTCTCCTGCACATCCAGTTCCAGACTGGCGATCCGGTTCTTCTGGATCTTAATGGCCTCTGAACGGGACAGGGAAGAGCTTCCGCCACCACTGCCTCCATCACCAGGAATATCCGGCTCGTCATCTCCATTATCATACTGCATAGCCCCGTCAAGGGTAAAATCCATTTCCGCAAAGCGGTCAACTGGATTGCTGAGCATATTTCCATCAATCAGATAATATCCTGTACAGGATTTCTTTCGATTCGTGTAATCAGCAATGGTATCATTATGATGGAACTCCAACAGATACCAGTATCCACCCGGATGAAGAAGAATGGTTCCGTCAGCATTATAGCCAGCCATCTTGTTCAGAAAGGCACCGGTTACATTTACCCTGCCTTTTGCACTGGAACAAAGATACAGATAAGGATCTTCTTCGGTTCCTGTTCCCTGATAAGGTTCTGTATCATAATCCAGAGTCAGGTAAAAAGGTTCCTCGCCATCTACAAATCCGTCATTTCCAACGGTAGCATGATTCTGTGAGGAACCAGAATTGCTTCCATCGAAAAATCCTCCCTGATTCGTGTCTGAAATATCACTGCTAAAACCATCACTGGAAGGTTCGTCATAAAATCCGGAAGCAGTACCCGGATCGCCGGTGCTATACTCTGAATCGTCTTCAGAATCATCTCCGAAATCAGCTTCTGTATCAGCAGAAAGATCTCCTGTGTCACCGCTTGTCATTTCATCAGCAGAACCAATATCTTCGCTTCCCACTTCCTGGGTATCTGCAGAAGTAATTTCCTCATTTCCAACTGCCTGAGCGTCTGCAAATCCATCAGTCACAGCAGCCAGAAGCATTGGCTGCAAAACAGCTGCCAGATAATGATCAGAAGCAGTTACTGCGGAAGACAGTTCATCATCTCCCGTAAGATCGGAGCTGTCATCTTCTGTAGAATCCTCTCCTGAATCAATCAGATTGTCTGCGGAGGAAGAATCGGAATCAAGAATCGGTCCGCCATTTTGCAGGCTGGTAAGTCTTTTCTTTGCAGCAGCAAGATCCTGCTGCTGTTTCTGAAGCTTCAGCTTGGCAATGTTCAGTTCCATTTCCACAAGCGTCATGTCAAAAGAAATCAGCTTGTCTCCAGGCTTTACCTTATCCCCTTTGCTCACATAAACTTCCTGGATGATCATGTCTTTCTCTACGGAAATCCTCTGTGTTGCATTGGCATATACAGTTCCACTCAATGTAGCATCGGAATCATATCTCTCACCTGCCAGATCACTGACGCTTGCCACCAGCACTTCCTTCTGGCTTCCTTTCCGTACATACAGCAGTCCGCCGCCAATACCGGTTCCTACAAGGGCTGTGACTACCACACCTATTATAATTTTCTTCGCTTTTCCCATAGGATCACCTCTTTTCCTGAAGCTCACCGTCACGGATCATAACTACCCGCTTGGCATGTGCTGCAATATCCGGATCATGAGTGATCATAAGAACAGAAACACCTTCATCATTCAGCTTCTGGAAAAGCTCCATAACCTGTCTGCCAGACTTACTGTCCAGTGCACCAGTAGGCTCATCAGCCAAAAGAAGTCTTGGATTATTTACAATGGCACGGGCGATGGCAACTCGCTGCATCTGTCCCCCTGAGAGCTGATTGGGTCTGAAATCCACACGGTCTGCAAGCCCCACCCGGTCAAGTGCTGCAAAAGCGCGCTCGCGTCGCTCCTTCTTCGGCACATGAGCATAGTTCAGCGGCATTTCCACATTGGAAATAGCAGACTGCCTCGGAAGAAGATGAAAACTCTGAAATACAAATCCAATCTTGTTCAGACGGATATCTGACATCTCATTCTCAGAACATTTGCTGATGTCCTGCCCATCCAGGAAAAAAGTTCCCTTGGTTGCCTGATCCAGACAACCGATTATATTCATCAATGTAGATTTACCAGAACCAGAAGGGCCCATGATGGCTACATATTCGCCCTCTTCCATGGAAAAGTTTACGTCCTTCAATACGGGGACAATCATTTTTCCCTGCTGGTAATCTTTATAAATCCCCTTCAGTTCAAGTATCATCCTGCGGCCTCCGTATCATCAGAACCATACTGTCCAGGCTCATCAATGCTCTCATCAGTAAAATCTTCTGAATCATCCTCTGTAAAATCTTCATCTGAGAAATCTTCTGAAAAGTCTGTATAATCACCATCAATGGCTGCATCCATGCTTTCATCAGAAACACCTGTCTCAAAGTCCGCACTGGAATAGTCTCCATCCATAGGCTCCATGGTATCCCCGTCTGAGTACTCACTGCCATCCAGATTACTTTCCATATCAACAGCCTCCAGCTCCTCATCTGTCATCTCAGATACGTCCTTTGTCCGCATTCCCTCTGCCAGGCTGTCTGATGGGAACGCAATACTGTCATCTTCTGTAAGGCCATCTGCGATCTCATATTCTGAAAGATCATCATCATGCTGTCCAAGAACAACGGAGCGCTTCTCCAGCCTTCCCTTGGAATCTACAGCCCACACATATGGGTTTTCTGTATCCGCATCCACAATATAATAATCTCCCAGCCAGATACCCTTCTTCTGCTCTTCCTGTCCCTCATCCATTTCTATGTATACATGCTGTCCTAACATAAGTCCCTCTGATGAATC
>NZ_JBCPGE010000035.1:7740-50449 GCF_040914025.1 Ruminococcus sp. RTP21484sp1_RTP21281st1_A8_RTP21281_210402 | reverse complement strand
TAGTTCGCTGGAGCGTTGCGCCGGCGAGTGAGTAATACACATTGTCCAAATGCGTCCCTCCTAAAGAACTTTTCAACACACTAAATAGCAATTGCGTTATTCTCTATGATAACAAGAACCAGGTCATACTTTCAATGTGTTATTGAAAATAGCCCGGTTCTTATAAATTTATTTTTTATAAATCCATCAGTCTGTCGTAGACGTCCTTCGGGATATATGGCTGCTGGTTGTGGATGGGTTCGCCCAGACAGGTCTTGGGATAAGCGAAGGTGCCGGGCTCCAGGCGAATTTCAAGGAGTTTCGGCGCTTCGGTGCCATGTAAAAAGTCTGCCGCTTTTTCAGCAACCTCATTAGCATCCATACAGGCACTGCTGATTCCATAAGCTTTGGCTACCTCTGCGAAGTTGCAGGACGAGAAGCCGCTGCCTTCTGAGGTATCAGCATAGACCTGCTCAAAGTAGTCGCGCTGGAGGTGGCGGATCATTCCCAGGGCGTGGTTGTTCATTACCATCATGGTAATAGGAAGATTCTCACGCTTGACCCACTCCAGTTCCTGAATGTTCATCTGGAATGCGCCGTCACCGCAAATGCAGGCTACTGGCTTTCCGGTGGCGTAATAAGCTCCGATTGCTGCTGGAAGAGCATATCCCATTGCTCCGTGTCCGCCGGAGAAAAGAAGCTTCTGGTCTTTCTGGTTATGGAAGGACTGGTAGCTCCATACCATATGCTGTCCTACGTCAACTGCTACTGCGGAAGTGTCTGCAAGAGCGTCGCTTAAAGCTGCGATCATACGGTTCGGATAACGTTCCGGGGTGGAATCATCTACTGCGCGCAAAGATTTCTTTATATCGGCGCACACAGCCAGCCATTCACTGAAATCATAAACCATCGAACCATCAGATTCTGCACTCCCTGCACTTTCCGCATTTTCTGCCATTGCCCGAATCACCTCTGCAGCATCTGCACAGAATTTCATTTCATCAATTCCATTTTCGTGAATATTTCGCTGCAAATTATAGTTATCAATATCTACTCGGATGATTTTCGCATTTTTCGCGAACTCATGAACTTTCGTACCAATCTGACGGGTGCAAAGGGAAATGCCAAGACAAATCAGCAAGTCACTTTTCGCATTGGCGATCATATTGGCATAGCGATGTCCGTAAGCGCCTCCGATGCATCCAAAATTCAGCGGATCGTCCCACGGTAGTGCTGACATTTCCAACACGCTTGTGATCACTGGTATTTTCCACTGGCGTGCCAGAGTAAATAACTGGTCGCGAACTGCTTTGTCGCTGACTCCATGTCCTAACATGATTACTGGACGCTGTGCTTTATCCAGAGCTTCACGGATTGCATCTGCTGCAGAAACAGCACAAGCTGATATTTCACAGTCTACCGTTTTTGCAGACTCTAACACTCCACTGTCGTCCGGCTTCATTACCATGTCCACGTCTGCTGCTCCGCAGCTGTTTGCAGTTGCTTCCATGTTGCTCTCGCAAGCTGCACCAAATCCCATCTCATCCAGACTTATGTCATAAACCGGATTTTTTACATCCCCCCGCTGAATATTCATAGGAAGATCAATCAATACCGGTCCTTTCCGGCCAGAGTTAGCAATGTGATAAGCTTTATTCAGTTCTTTTACAATATCCTCGTCCTCCCGGATCTGTACTGCATACTTAGTCACAGGCTTCGCCATGGCAACAATATCAATCTCCTGAAAGCCTTGCTGCCGAAGCCCCGGGATGCCGGAATACTCATAGGTATTCAGCTGACCAGTAAGAAAAACAACCGGAAGAGAATCAAAATAAGCGTCTGCGATTCCTGAAATCAGATTCGCAGCACCCGGACCGCTGGTCGCATAAGCACATGCACACCGTTCCCCCGCCTGGGCATACCCACATGCCGCAAAAGCCGCTCCCTGCTCATGATAGCTGGAATGGCTTCTGGTATGAGGATTTTTCTCTATAGAATCAACCAGATGAGCGATCATGGTTCCCTGGTATCCAAAGAAATCATGAATCCCTTTTCTCTGTAAAAACTCAACAATATAATCCGTTACTTTCATTTCCAGAATTTCTCCACCTTTTTCTTCAGATTTGTCCTTCCTGCTACTCTCAGCATATCCAGATAAATATGCTGAAGCTCCTCATCCGGAATAAACACTTCGTCATTCTTAAGGCTCTTCACCATAGCCTTTGTATATGGGACAAAAACTTTTTCCAAAGCCGGATAATCTTTATTTTTATAAAGATTTATAATATACTCTTTGTTATCCAGATAATATTTCTCCAGTTCAATCTTGGATGCACAGAATTTCACATAATTCCAGCTCCAGTTCAGATATTCCTTTTTCTGGTTGGCATGTCCCTGCTTCCGTCGGGCACGGCTGCGCTTCCGGATCAGACTCTTCTGACTTCCCACTTCCTGAAAATAATCCTCGAATCGGATCCTGGCACTGACCATTTCCGACAGCTTCACTGTATAATTATCCAGAACCTTCTCCTGGTAGTCTTCCCCATAATATTTCTGAAGATACGTATAAGTATCTCCTGGCACCGGAAACTTCCTGCCATCGATCACCACAGTTTCTGTCTCATCAAAAATTTCCCTTGGAAAATACACTGCCTTTTTCTTCAGGCGAACTACATATTCCTGGGTATCCTCCACATTCATCCTTTTACAGAGCATGCGGTAAAGGCTTTTTCCCAGACGGGCACGTCCTGTGACCAGGCGAAGCCTCATGACAAAACGGCAGATTGCCTTTTTCCTGCCTTTTCGGTCTCCATAATAATCAGCCAGCTCATTCCATCCCACTTCCTGGGCTCTTGTCCACAAATGAGCGAGTCTGGAACGCTGTTTTCCACGCAAGGGCAGAATATCCACTCCCATACCCGGATATTTGTAGTTCCTGCCTTCATTCAGACGGAAGCACAACGTATCCAGATCTGTATAGCGAAGGAAAAATCCATAAAAACGCTTATTGTTATTCATGGATTCCACAATTCTGCCATCCGGAGTCTCCTTCTCCACAGCCAGACGAAAGCGCTCCATATCCGCAGTCCGCATATAGACCACGCCTGCATGAGGGCTGGTGATCTCTTGCCCGGTAACACAGCATAAAGTAAGCTGTGGTCCCAGATAATAAGGAATTCCTTCTCTTTTACATATTTTATCTATTTCGGCCAGAAGCTTTACAACTTCTTTTATTTCTCTGTTCAAGCTATGTCTGCTCCCATCTGTCTGTTCATAGTGATCGCACTGTTACCAGCACCTGTTTGAAAAAGGCTTTCTGCGAGATGTGTGTCACAAGCACTCTTTCACAAGCTGCTGTATCTCTTCTATACTTCCATACTTTCCAAGCCACTGATTCAAAAACTCAGAAGCATCTCCGGCTTTTGCATATACAGCTGCTCTCTTGCTTCCTTCATACATATCTGTGAGAAATATCCGGGAAAGCTCTGTTCGCACAAAGCCGCTTCCATTCTGCCGCAGTGCCTCCAGATAGTTCTGGAACGCAGCCTCCGTCTGTCCCTGTTTTCTTCTCACATCTCCAATTACCTTGTACACCTGGGCTCGTTTTTCCTTGCGGATCTGTCCGTCCTTGGCACGTTCTGCCAGCCATTCCAGATCATCCGCCTCACTGGTGTAAACCAGATCTGTGCGAACCCTTGCCAGCTCACCTGGATAGCCCAGGCGCTCCCATGCCTTTGTCAGTGCACGCTTATAAATCTGGATGTCATTGTTCTCACCTGGGCTCTCTGCACGCTCTGCATCAATGCGCTTCAGGATTTCCCCGATCAGTTCCTCCACCTCAGAACGCTTTTTCGCAACACTTGCACGGGTCAGATAATAATATTCCCGTACAGAAGGATTCTCAGGCAAAAGTCTGTACCACAAAGCCATAAGCTTCATCGCCCCATCCTTCTGTCCAACATCCAGAAGCTGCTGACAAGTCTTCACCGTCTCCCTGCCATAAGGATTCAAAAACTTATCCAACTCCAGTTGGGTAATTCCATTATTTGTTTTCTCACGGGCATCTGCAAAAACTTCCAGAGCATCCGCACATTTGCCCTTCATCCAGAGCAGTTCTCCCTGGTACTTCAGGAAATACCCGTCCTCCGGGAAAAGCCGCAGTGCCTCATCAATATAAAGCTCCGCTTCCACCATATCAATTCCATTGCGGGCGCGTTCCATAAGAAAACGGCTCTTAAATTTCACAAATCCCGGCACTTCCGGATACCGTTCCATCAGCGGCACCATTGTATCCTCCGCTTCCTGATAACGCTTAAATTCATAATCGCAGACTGCTCTTCGAAACAGTTCAATATCAGATTTCAACTGGGCCAGTTCAGAAGGGAATGTACCGGTCTGCTCTTTCACCACCAGCATTCTCCATGCTTTCCCGATCCGTTCTGTATAAACCAACGTCAGCATTGCCGCATAAAAGGTCACATCGCTGACTTCCAGCAAAACAGGATGATAAAAAGCATAGATTCCTCCAAAATCCTCCCTGCCGATAAACGCAGAGCTCAGCTGGACCTGGTAATATTTTGTAAAGATTTCATTTAATTGGGAAAAGTCACGCTTTTCTACCAATTCCTTCAGGCTGTGTCTGCTTTCTGAAATGCGCGCCTCCAGATCCATCACCGTACTTTTTGCCAGCAGAAGATTGCGCTTATACTGAAGGCGGTGGTTCCGCTTCGCACCTGCAAGAGAATAGATCTTGCGCCAGATGGAATCTCTGCGAAGCCTGCCCTTGCGGATTCCCGGCAGATAATCATCCCGAAGCTCTTTATAGGTAATTCCCTCTACCGTAACCGCATCGTGGGATTCTCTTTCCCCATGGGGCGGAATATAGGACCATTCATCTCCGTAATGCCAGATCAGATAGTCACTCATTCTGTGCGGCACCATTACCTCTGTGTTCTCAAAGTTCATATATTTCACAGGAAACATCATGTCCTTATCAAAAAGGAACGGACAGCCGCCCCAGCGCATTGCATAGCGCGGACAATCCTCTTCCTTATAGGAATACATGATCTTCTCCAGTTTCTTCAATGTGCGGTCTTTTCCCAGAAATGTATAGGAAAAAAGCCAGCGCAGATAGGCTGTCACTGGAATTTCCCAGCGGGCACCATATACAACTACCATATTTACCAGCTCAGAGTAGATCATCATATGAGTTCTGTATTTCTCATATTCCTTATCATCTGCGGGAATGGGATCCAGGGTGAGCACGTCGATGATCTCACCGGCACTGTCCCTGCCGATAATCTGATGCTTGTGAAGGGCGCAGCTGTCCGTAGCAACATACCTTGGAAAAGTATTGGTATAGCTGCGGTCTACGTCCACACACTGAAGGGCGCGGTGCTCCGGAAGCACGGAGCCGGAAATTTCCACCAGTTTGTTCCAGTCATCTCTGGGCATATAGATGTCCACATCATCATCCCAGGGAATAAATCCCTCGTTTCGCACAACACCGATGGCCGTTCCTCCCGCCATTACATATCTCAGATTATTCTTTTTACAGATCTCATCCAGCTCACGAAAAAGCTGCAGCAGATGTTCCTGTTTCTCTGTCATTGGTTATCCTCTCTGGTTTATGATTTCCAGAATGTCTGCCAGAGTCTCTGATTCCTCATTAAAAAGTCTGGTACATTCCGTTCTCTCATCACTGATCATAATAAGCAGCTCCTGCAAAAGGTAACGAAGACCATTGCCTTCGAAGTTAAAGCAGTACCGCTTCAGTCCCTTGCTGTCATCTATCTTTGCCTCAAAATATCCTGTGTTCCACCAGTCTCCCGGGATGGTCACACGGCCTTTCGTACCGATCACAACAAACTCATCCTCCACATCTACTGTGTTGCCAATCTCGATTGTGGCAAGAGCATCCTGATATTTCATGGTGATCATGTCGTAAATGCAGTTTCCAGATCTGTCCTTCACCACATTGGAATTCACTTCCTGGTAATTTCTGCCCAGTATCTTGATAATAGCACACAAAGGCAGAACTGCAGTTTCGGAAAAACTTCTTCCTCCTTCGAAATGGTCCTGGGAAATAGAGCATTTCACACACACAATATCGCCCACCAAGGCGCTGTGTGTCTGCCAGACAAGCTGGTTAAAGGCTCGCAGATACACCAGATTTATTTTCTCCACAAGGAGTACATGATGAGCTGCTGCAAGTGCAAACAGGTCCTTCAGCTTCTCCTTATTATTCGTCATAGGAGCGTCACTTATCACATATTTTCCAAGCTCCAGGGATCTGCGGATGTATTTCTCCCTCTTAGGCTGCTCGGTCTTGATATAAACTATGTCTACCTGGGACAAAAAGCAGTCAAATCCCTGCTGCCATTCCCCATTATCTGCCTCCACACTGTAGTAGGAATCCAATTCATATTTGTCACAAAACGACTCCGCTGCCTCTGCATTCTCAGAAAAAACGCACTCTACATGAAGACCGCTGACATATTTTGTCTCCCACACAATACCATTGTCCTGATCATTATCTGTAACTACACCCACGGTGTAAGTGGTTCCCTCACCGCGCAGCTTGGTGCTGGAAATATTCTTGGTACGCTCCAGGTACACCACATCACAGTAATTCTTAAGGTAGTCAAATTTGCCACGCCAGTCAGAACCAAGCACCAGAAGATCTACCTTATACTTGATGATATCGCTGAGCTTCTGTCCCTGGTACTCCTCGATGATGATCTCATCTGCAAAGCCGGTACGGCGTACGTTCTCAATCCTTTTCAGAAGACTGTCCCGCACGTTCAGCTTGCCACGCTCAATATCGTAGCTCTCGCTGGTCACGCCCACGATCAGATAATCGCCCAATGCTTTCGCTCTTTTTAAAATATTATAATGTCCCTCGTGGAACAGGTCAAAAGTTCCGTAAGTGATTACTTTCTTCATCGTATTTCCCCTTAAAACCCTGCTGTCAGCTTCACCCTGCAGTAAAATACTCCCTTTCATTCCCCCCGTTACTGTTCATAGCCTGAGCAGCAACAAATCCGAACCAGCTGCCGTCCGGGACTAATAAATATATTTAGTATAACACAGTTTGCATAGTAAGTCATTATGAAAGAATATCTGCTTTACAAAAAATATTCCCGGGTTTAACAAAAATATAACTCTTTTTTTACTGTGAAACTACTGAACTACTGTCTCTTTCTTAATAAGAAAAGAAAGACAATCCGTCAGGACTGCCCTTCTTCATGATCTTCTTTCTCTTCTGCATCAAAGGAGGTATCCCATGTGGCAGCCAGCTCTTCGATAGCCATTCTTCGCTGAGCCAGTACTGCAAACCGGTCTTCCTCTTCACTATCATATTCGTCTTCCAGACCTTCATCCTCAACCTTCTTCTCACGTTTGAAAAGAATGAAGGTGATCAGTCCCATAACATTGGTATAGACCCAGTCCACCGGAAGACTTCCAAGTATCAGTACAAACAGAACTGACACTCCAAATAACGCCCATATATTCATCAGCTGCGGAATATTCAGGATCATAAGTCCGTTCATCAGAATCATGATGGGATAATGGAAAAAGTAAATTCCCATTGTGTTTCTTCCCAGGAAAATAAATGGATGGCGTTTATCTGGCATCAGCACCAGCAATGCAAAAATAACCGTAAAGGAAATCAGATACATCATTCCTCTGACTACCATTCCCTGCACATTGTCCATTCCACTTGCAAGATAGGAATGATTGCCTCGGAAAAGATCTACCGGAATATTATTTCCGATCATATAATTGGTCGCCACAAACAGCAGAATGATCACGAAAAGTGCAACCACGATCTTGCCTTTAAATTTGCGGATCACCTTGGTGTATTCACTCTTCCATAAATATCCTGCCACAAAAAACGGGAAAAATACCACAATTCTTGAAGCTGATAAAAATGTACTGAATTCCATTCTGGTTCCTGCCCACAGCGCAAAAATAATGCTGAGAGGTACAATAAACCTTATTTTTCCAAATGCTTCTATGGTCAGACGGTATGCAAACAACGCAAGCACATACCACATAACGGTTCCGGAAGGACGGAGCAGTTCATAATCCATTTTATTTCCCAGCCAGATCTGCGTTGCCCAGGTAAGTGTATAGCCCAGAATATATGGAATCAATAAATTCTTAACATTCTTCATCACATCCTGAGGCTTCTTGGACAGATAACCGGAAATAAATATAAACGCCGGCATATGAAATATGGTAATTCCATACCACACAAAACGCACAACCTGATCTGCTTTAACCAGCTGGAATGCAATGATATGATTAAAAACCACCAGAAAAATCAAAAATATTTTTATATTATCCACAAGGTAGGAATATGGGATTTCCTGTTCCTTCGTATTCTTGCTCATTTTAGCCACCTTTATACTTTGACATAATTATTTTCAGACATGTCAGTTTTATGAATAAAGGATAACATATTTTTGTGGTTTTTGGAATAACTTTTTAATATTTTAACGTGTTTTGAAATATTTTCCTGTGGTTTTGTGTTACTGATGAACCGCAATAATGTATTATTTCATTTCTCCAAAAACCTGCTGGTGCAGTTTGCGCCCTGTAGGTGTTGCCGCCAGGCCACCCTCTGCTGTTTCTTTAAGGGCAGTGGGCATCACATCTCCTACCTTTTTCATAGTCCAGATCACCTCGTCAGCCGGAATTGCACTTCGGATTCCGGCCAGAGCCAGTTCTGCTGCCACAAATGCCCCAGCTACGCCTGATGCATTTCTCTTAATGCATGGAATTTCAACCAGCCCTGCAACAGGGTCACATACAAGACCCAGAATATTTTTTAGGGCAGTGGCTACTGCCGACTGGATCATATCAGATGTGCCGCCGGCAAGTTCCACAATTGCCGCCGCTGCCATGGCAGATGCAGAACCGCACTCAGCCTGACAACCTCCCTGCGCTCCTGCAAGTGACGCATTATTGGCAATTACCATTCCCACTGCAGATGCTGTGAAAAGGGACATGACGCATTCCTCTTCTGTAAGCTGGTACTGCTCCTGCATGGTGAGTACAGCTGCCGGTACAATGCCGCAGCTTCCTGCTGTAGGTGCTGCTACGATTCTACCCATGGAAGCGTTCAGTTCTGATACTGCAAGGGCACGATAAAGGGCTCCTCCAAGAAGGGGGCCTGTAAGATTTTTCCCTTGCTCTACAGCAGTGCGCATGCGATAGGCATCTCCACCAGTGAGGCCGCTTGTGCTTTTCAGATCCGGGGCGCTGCCAGGCTGGATACAGGATGCCATAACCCGATAGTTCTCCCTCATTTTTTCATATATTTCCTGCTTCGGCAGTTCCATCTGCTCCGCCTGCTGCTCCAGAACCAGCGCGGACAGACGACAGTTGTTCTCCTTCGCTGCCTCCAGCAGGGATTCCATTGAGTGGTAGTTTAAATCCACAGTGAATTCTCCTTTATTGTATTTTTTGTGGGGTGAAATCTCCCGCAAAGTGGGGCGTGCAGATTGCGGAAATGATTTTTTAAACACGCTCTAACATCGTACTGGAATATATATTCTCCAGCCGGTTAATCTTCTCATTGAGTTCCGGAACAAAGTGGCTGTCGCTCTCGATAGTCATTACCGCCAGACCACCCTTGGTCTCGCGCGCCAAGTGAAAATTGCAGATATTCACCCCATACTCTGCCATCAGCTCTGTAACCGCAGCAATCGTCCCTGGTGCATCCTTGTGAAGCACGATCAAAGCAGGATTCTGCCCGGTAAGGGCAACCTCCATTCCATTCACTCGGGTGATCAGGATATTCCCCCCGCCAATACTGCTGCCCCGAAGAGACACCTTTTCCCCGTCTGCTGCAGTCAAAGTGATCTCCGCAGTATTCGGGTGCGTATCCTCCAGTTCACCAGTCTCGATCTGGATTTCCAGCCCCTCCTTTTTCGCCACATCAAGGGAAAAACGGATACGCTCATCATCTGTCTGCATTCCCAGTATTCCCGCTACAAGAGCCTTATCCGTGCCGTGTCCCTTATAGGTTTTCGCAAAAGAACCATGCAAAAATATGTGCGCTTTCACCGGAGTTTTTCCAAGAAGAGCCCTTGTCATCAGACCGATCCGGGCTGCTCCCGCAGTATGTGAGCTGGACGGTCCGATCATAACCGGCCCCAGAATGTCAAATACATTCATACTTATTTTCCTCTTCCTTTTATTCATCCGCTGCCTTTTTTCGTTTCCGGCAGCCTGCAGATGTTTTCACGTTACCGCTCACATCTGCACTGTTATTGTTCCATCTTAACATTAAAACATACCTTTTACAACATGGATAAAAGGGAACTGGTAACTGTTTACTTCGTGTTTACTGTTCACTCCGTTCACAGTAACACGCTTCGCGATGCACAGAAATCATGCATTCGCATGATTTCGCGTCGCAATTCTCCTGATAAATAATCTTATATTTCCTTTCTACCGGGACTGTGGTAAAATAGTTGTATGTAAATCGCCTGGAACCATTCCGGCAAGACTATTTTCAGATTTCTTTATGAAAGGCACACAATTCATGAAACGAGTAATTACTTACGGTACCTTTGATCTGCTGCACTACGGGCACATTAATCTGCTGCGCAGGGCGAAAGCTTATGGTGACTACCTGATCGTAGCTTTATCTACAGATGAATTTAACTGGAACGAGAAGCATAAAAAATGCTATTTTTCTTATGAAAAAAGGAAATCCCTGCTGGAAGCCATCCGCTACGTGGATCTGGTAATTCCTGAGGAGAACTGGGAGCAGAAGGTAAGTGATATTAAAGAATACCACGTAGATACCTTTGTTATGGGTGACGATTGGGAAGGGAAGTTTGACTTTCTGAAGCCTTATTGCGACGTGGTGTACCTGCCGAGGACACCGGAGATTTCTACTACGCAGATTAAGGCGGATCTGCAGAAGTAGAAAGCAGTGGTAATTATATGGTCAGAGATTTCGTATGATTCATACAGGTTACGAAATCTCTAACTTTTTTATTTCATAATAGCAATGTGTGAGAGATTTTTCCCGGATTACTTTGCAAGGCGAATCATATTCCAGCTGTGTTTTCCAAGAACGGTGCTTAATTTACCGCCGTCAATCTTGCTTGCCGCAGATTTCTCCGGCATCACATTGTCCGGATCCGCCTCTGTATTAACGGCTTTCATATCATCATTGGTAAGCACAATATGCTCTTTCACCTGATATCCTTCAAACTGGCGCAAATCGCAGCTCACCTCAAGATCCTCTTCCAGACTTTTATTTACTGCAAAAATGGTAAGTGTATCTTCCTCTTCATTCCATACGCATACAGAGTCCAGATAAGAAACATCGCTGTAATTCCTGCTGTCATAAACCGGTGCCAGGATCTGTGTATTCAGTACCGTTCCGCGGCCGAAAATACTTGTGTACATGTATGGATAAAAAATAGTCTGACGCCATGCACCTGTATTGGAAGTCATGATCGGTGCGATAACATTTACAAGCTGTGCCAGGCAGGCCATTTTCACACGATCCGCATGACGGAGCAGTGTGATCAGCATACTTCCTACCAGAAGGGCATCCTCAAAATTATAGATATCCTCCAGCTGGTGTGGCGCCTTCCCCCATTTTTCCAGTTTCTCATCCGCTTCATTGCTGTGATACCATACATTCCACTCATCAAAGGACAGATGGATCCGCTTTTTGGCATGCTTCTTCGCACGCACTGCGTCGCAGATGCTGACTACGCCGGAGATGAAATCATCCATTCCCTTGGAATTTGCAAGAAAATCAGGCGTGTCATTTGCAGCATTGCCATAATACTGATGCAAAGACATGTAATCAACCAGATCGTAACATTCGTCCAGAACTGTATATTCCCAGTCTCCGAAAGTAGGCATGCCAAGGAAAGAGCTTCCACAGGCAACAGTCTCGATTTCCGGATCCAGCATTTTCATAATACGGGAAGTCTCTGCTGCTGTTCTTCCATATTCATACGCTGTCTTATGTCCCATCTGCCATGGACCATCCATTTCATTTCCCAAACACCAGGTTTTAATGTTGTGCGGCTCTGCATGACCGTTGGTCTTGCGCATGTCGCTGTAATAGGTACCGCCCTTAAAATTACAGTATTCCAGAAGATTTCTGGCTTCCTCCGGTCCTCTTGTTCCAAGATTCACTGCCATCATGATATCTGTGTCTGCTTTCTTCGCCCAGTCCACGAACTCGTCCAGGCCAAAGTGATTGTTCTCGATCACACCCCAGGCAAGTTCCGGTCTGGCAGGTCTTAGATTCTTCGGTCCAACACTGTCTTCCCATTTAAAGCCGGAAACAAAGTTGCCTCCCGGATAACGGACAATCGGAACCTGAAGCTCCCTTACCAGTTCCAGAGTATCTTTACGAAAGCCCTGCTCGTCAGACAGCGGGCTGCCCTCCTGATAGATTCCTTCATAAACAGCACGTCCCAGCTGTTCAATAAAAGAACCGAAAATCCGCTTATCCACCTTGCCGGTGAGGAAATATTTATCGATGATGATCTGTGCTTTTTTCATGGTGTCCTCCTTATATGGTGCCAATTGTATGGCATTTTTCTGCTCTTTATGTATCTATTATTTTAATGGCATACGATTTTTTTACCAGTTTTTTTATTCCGATATAGTTGACTTTTTTTCCGATAATGATTACAGTAAAAAAAATGGTGAAAGGAGTCCAGAGCATGAATTTTCACGAATCTGCAGACAGAGATTTTTCCATTCAGTTCTGCGAATACAACTATTCAAACCCTGATTATGATCAGATCTACCGTCCCAACGGAAGCGGAGACTATCTGTTTTTGCTTTTTAAGACACCCATGAAGGTTTATCTGGATAAAAAACTCAGTATTTCCAAGGAAAATGCCTGTATTCTCTATGCCCCCGGATATGAGCAGTATTATAAGGCTGTTCACAGGTTCCGGAACAGCTACCTTCATTTTTCCTGTAAGGCAGATCTGAAAAAACAGTATAGAATCCCACTTAACACTGTTTTTTATCCGGGAAACTGTGAAGAGATCGATGCCTGCATCCGGCTCCTTCACAAAGAACATATAGCAAATGATTTATTTTCCGATGAATACGAGTATACTCTCTTTCAGCAGCTTATGATTACGATTGCAAGGGGACTTAAAAGCCATCAGATACATGGAAGTGGAACAGAAGGAGACAATCTTTATTCTGCATTTCGAAAGCTTCGGCTGGAAATGCTCACGAACTACGCTAAGCCATGGGACACCACAAAGCTTTGTAAAACGGTCAGCCTGGAAAAAAGCCAGTTCTATTCCTGCTATCAGAAATTTTTCCAGAGTACCCCTCATGCAGATTTGCTTCAGATCCGTATGGATAAGGCAAAGAACCTGCTGACAAATGAAGCACTGACTGTCCAGCAGATTGCGCAGATGTGCGGATTTTCAGATTTTTCCCATTTCAGCAGATATTTCAGGAAACAGGCAGGATGCTCTCCCCTACAATGGCGCAGGAAAATGGGAGAGCCCCATTGATACTTTAACGATATTTCCAGATTCCGTGAAGTGCATAGGACAAAAAGAAACAGGCACTTCTCAGCGGTCCATAGCCAACGTAACGGTACACCTGATAGGTCATGATGGCAGATTTGGCTTTGTTTCTTGACTTTCCGCCCTGGGACAGACGATATTTCAGATAGGGCCTATTAATTCCTGTGGCATGTCCGTATTTTCGCACCACTTGCAGCCAGGTGATATAATCCTCATGGCTGTCATCATGCTCCATGGGAAATTCCAGCGCCACCTCACGGAGAATCAGGACGGAAGAACAGTTAATGCTGTTGTGTTTCAGAAGTTCATGATAGTCCAGCCTGGATTTAACCGAGATATACTTGCCTGTGAAGGTTCCGTCCGGATTCATGAGATCACGTCCTGTGGAGCAGATTACATCACCGGTCATTTCAAGAGCAGCCAGCTGTGCCGCTAGCTTTCCCTCTTCCCACCAGTCATCCGCATCCAGAAATGCCACATATCTGCCTTTCGCAACAGACACACCACGGTTACGGGAACCGGCAGCACCGAGATTGCGCTCATTTTTTATATAAACAAAATCCGGTCTGTTTTCCCAGGGAATGAGAGCTTCCCAGGTTCCATCAACAGAGCCGTCATCAATGACAATCAGCTCCAGGGGAATATTCTGCGCATAAACAGACTGCACTGCCTGGGCGATGTATTTCTCACCATTATATACGGGCATGATCACTGATACCGCTGGTCGCATTTCTTCCCCTGATGCCCTCTTGGATTGCTGCATTTTTTCTGCATTTTTCACTCGTAGCCCTGGTTCTGTAAATTCCATTTGTAACTCCTCTTATCTTTCACTTTCTATCATTATAAAACATCCGATTTCTTAAATATGCACTTATCTTTAAAGAAGGTCTTTATCAATAATCTGGTAGTTCGCCCGGTGTATGTACAGTGCCTTCCCATCGACCATAAGCTTTGTCATTTTCGGCAGATCGTCCGGAATTTCCCAATAGACATTATCCCCGGAAAATGCGGCGATAGGCTGTCCAAGCTGGGATTTGATGACCACAACCCTGGATTTGCCGAAATCATTTTTGTACCGGTTCAAAACCCTTGCCAGAGCTGCATTATCCGTGATTCCGTTCCCACCGTTACTGTTGACCTCGTCCAATGAGAAATCCACCTCCGGTTCCAGCCCCTTCTGAACAAATACACAGGTGTCTCCGCAGCTTTCGATTTCTTTTCCATCAATGGTAATCGTGATTACTGAAGACAGATCATAGCCGGTTACTGCTCTTCCATCGCTGTCATAGCTGACAGTTTCGATTTTATTTCCGGTAATGCTGATTTTCTTTCCAGAAGTTTTCAAGGTCTGATTCCCATAATTATCATAGGTATATACGGTATAATTGTTTCCGATCAATGAGCCATGAATTTCATTAATAATGGAACCCAGCTTACTGCAGCCGGTGAGCGCAACTACCAGAATTGCAGACAAAAGGACTGCGAATATTCTCTTCTTTTTCTTTTGCATTTTTCTTCTCTCCATGTGTTTTTATGTTTGATATGCTTCCACTATAACTTGTATCAAAAGATACTTACAGATTTATAGTAGCATGACAAATCACAGAACACAAGATGAATCACTGTCCCACATTTTAAATTATTTTAGTTCAGTTTATCTGTTCACTCCGAGACCAGCAGCTGCTTCGCGACGCACAGAAATCATGTAATCACATGATTTAGCGCCATTCTCACGCCAACCCAAACTCCACCAGTAGCTTATTTCGATACTCCCGATTGGTGCTTGCTTTTAACAGTTCGCTGATACGGTCTGCCAAAATAAGTTTCTCGCTCAAGGTCGCCATTTCATCTTGACCTTCCTGCCGTCCTTCCAAGCGTCCTTCCTGTTCTCCTTCTTGTCTGCTAACTCATAGCATCTCTTTAATCGCTTTACACATGTCAAATCCACCTCCTTTGGATTGTACTTCCTGTTTGATCAGCCTCAGCCGATATAAAAAAGAGAGCTCGCAGCGGTATATTCGGCATATGAGTTGACGGGTGCTCCTTCTTTTGGAAAACGTCAGAGAGTACAAACCTCATTTAACATTCAACAACCAACAATTACATTCAGAACTCCTGCTTTTTTCCTTTTTAACGGATTTAAAAGCATAAATTTCTGAAATATTATTAGATAAATCAGATGGGAGATATACCATTGTATATATTAAAAATATGTTTTTCATTATAATAGCATTGCAATCTAGAGTTTGCAAGTGTTCTATTTTGTTTCACTCAAAAGCATCAGAAAATATGAATTACTGGCTTTCAGGCACAGCTTGTACTAATAATTTTACATTAGTTGATATCTTGTTTTGGATAATTATTGTCTTTTTGTTTGATTCGCAAATGTTACGAAAATTACAGCTTATTTTGTCGAAAATGCAAATGGATTTCTAAAAAGCTATATGCTATCATTAAAAAGAAAAATATACATTTTATCAACAAATACATAAGAAAAAGGGATGTTTATGAAAAGAAAATTGAAGTCTGACAGAGGTTTTACGCTGGCAGAACTTTTAATCGTTGTGGCAATAATTGGTGTATTGGTTGCCATCGCCATTCCCATCTTTACAAGTCAGCTTGAGAGAAGCCGTGAAGCGGTGGATCTTTCGGATGTCAGGTCAGCGTATGCGGAAGTGATGATGGCGGCGATTACTGGGGATACCAGTGCTACGTATACAAAAACAGATCAGAAAATATATCAAGATAATGGCGATTATTACATTAAAGTAACGCCGTTAAAACAGCAGAAAAACGATTGGCAAACTCCATTGCCAATTACTATTGGAGGAGTATCATCGAATGCAGGCGAAACGTATTGGAAGGGAATTCCTGGACCAAATGGGTATTGCGAAATCACATATCATGCACCTACTAGTGATGCTATGGAGTATGTTTCATTTTACTGGGAAAGTGGAAATAATGCTAGTAATAAGAATGAAAATAATACAGATAAAGGAGATTCCAATAATTCAGACACAGAAGATAGCTCAGCCAATACCATTATTAAAGATTTAAATATAGGTGCAATTCAGTATCCTAATCAGCCGCCTAATAAAGAGGGCGTTACGGAACCATTTAGCATAAATATGGGATTGGCATATAAGAAAAATGGACTCCTTTACATTGCTATAACTAATGCAAGTTATACTAACTATCATGATTATGCGGCTCCTGATAACAACATAGGACAAGCTTATTTTGTCCAACCAACAGGAACAATACTAACTAAAGATAATTTAAAAGATATTTGGAATAATAAAGAATTACGATTGGAAAAGTTAAAAGCTGGAGATATATATAAAGAAGGAGAGGATTATTATATTTGCAGAACAGATTGCAGTTATTATTTCCCCCCCCAGAAGTGACAATATTGATACCGTTGCAAATGATAGTGGTAATTGGATAAAAATTAATCTAAATGGTTCTACAAATTATAACTAATAAACCAAGATAAAAACTGTGATTAAGATGAAAATACTAATTATAATTTAAGGTTTTAAAATTCTCTTAGAGAGAAAGTTATGCCCTGTTCAAGTCCATTGCAATATTAAAATGCAATGAACTTGACAGGATCAGCTCTGTTACTTCCTTTTCCGTATTTTTGCGCTCCATTTCAACTCCAGCAATTTTTCCGACATCATATTTCTCCCTTTACCGAAGTGCCTCTTCCTCTTTCCGATTATATTCGCAAATTTTCAACATCCGCACTGACTATGTTTTCAGTTATTTAACTGTATAAAAGAGACTGACGTAATGCATACCGGACCTTTTCCCACTTGACTTCTCGGAACTTCAAAAGAAATTCTCACATCATCATCGTGCCCTTCTTCATGCGTATAATCAAATTCATATTTCCCCAATGTTTGAACATTTTGTTCAAGGTACGTATTATTGCCATTTCTATTAGACAGTCTGACCTTTAGATTCGCGCCGCACTCTTCTATATTGACAACAAGTTTGTATTTTTTATTCGCCTGTAACATAATCGTTTCATCGCCACCCCGTTTTAGCACGCTATCCTTATGAGAAGGAGTTAGAATTGCCTTTCCATTCTCAAATTTCGCATTTATTACCTCCCATCCGGCTGTGCTATCCCAGAAACTGCTATCTATCAGGATATTATTTTCCCCATTTGAACCGCTATCACCATTTTGGCTTTCTCCCTCAAACTTAATGTAAACCGTTTCTGTATCAGCATGATATTCTACCCACGCCTGTGTCCCGGGAATTCCTTCAATAACAGAAAAATTTCCCAGACTATTGGGGATTGTCTCCGTTTGCCAGTCTGGCTGTTTTTGCCTAAGATTGATTTTTTCAAAATCTTTTCCATCAATATTCACATTTCCATCGACTGTAATTGCTTCATCCATAACCTGTGCATACTGTGCCCTTATATTTGCAGCATCGGCTGCTTCTCGGCTTTTTTCAAGCAGGCTGGTAAATATGGGAATACCTATTGCCACCAATACTGCTATTATGGCAACAACAATGAGAAGCTCTGCCAGTGTAAAACCTTTTCTTTTTTTCTTCATAGTTCCTTTGCTCCATAAACGAATATGTCTCCTATCGGCGACAGTACTGTATATGCCTGAATTAGTCAAATACAATTGCGATTCTTAGAATAGAGTAACATATAAGCTCGTGAAGTACAATGTAATAAATGAAAATACTGAGGTTGAACTATATTTACCCAAAGAATTGTAATTCTTCTGGAATTAAATTGGGTGGCTGCTATCAAAGGCTGCCACCCAATTTTACCCTTATGCAATTCCCAACTCCGCCATCAGTTTTTTTCGATACTTTTTATTATTACTTGCCTGCAATAAATCATTAATACGCCCAGCAGAGACTAACTTTTGAATTAATTCATTCATTCGTTCTTCTGTCTTACGTTCGCCCTCACGTCTGCCCTCACGAATACCTTCCTGTTTGCTGTCTCTCATCATATCATCAAACGCCTTGCACATATCAAATTCACCTCCCACCGTTTCAACATCTCTCTTTATAAGTTTCATGGCCCTAATTCCCGACATTACAGTAAGTAGGTCAAATGTGTCTTCTTCTAGTTTGGAGAAAACCTCTTCATTTGCCTTTACATACTCCCGTAAAGCCGTTTTGTCATTCGTTCTTTGCAAAAATCCACAAACCTGTTGTAAATCGGTCTGGAACCAGTGTATATTTTTGAAATAATACACTTCAAAAAGCAGCATTGGTGTCTCGAAAAATAATTTCTGCAGTTCTTCTGGAAAATCATTTGCTCCGGTCAGATCATCCATTTTGAAGGCTGCACGCCAGTGCTCTTGTCCAAAATAGATTACAATTTGAAGCACAGGGTAAAAATGATCGGTCTTTTTCATTCCCGAAAGCCGCTCGGCATTATCTTTTAAATCATTACAGTTCTTATGATCCTTTTGCAGTTTTTTCCACTGATTATAATAGTCAATTCCTTTCTCGTGCAAAAGTCTGACCGGCATTGCATAATGCTCCAGTGTTTGTATCTGAATCATAAACTGAAATTTCAGACTCTTCCACGTCACTGCAACAGACAGATCTGGTGTATTTTCTATAGCGACAACTTTATTCTTTTCCCGATAGACATTATGCAGCACTGGATTTTTCTCCAACAGATTATCTTCTGTAATAACCTGCCTGCCATGAAAAACCATTCCATTCAGAAGATCCACTATCCGTCGTGGATCCTTAAAGTACTCAATTGATGTGGCGTTCTTTTCCCGCATGCACACTCCTTTCTTGGTATGAAAAAGTTATATAAAGTCATGTGTACAATACAAGAACGAACATTTTGTACTATCATTAGTATATACATATATTTTGTATTTTTCAAGTATTAGTATACAAAAAGTACAACTTTACAACAACTATTTCATCCCCACGCAAAATATTCATAACGAAATGGAATTACCTGACCGAATGGTCAGATTTAGATTTTTCTTTTGTAAAAGTAAATTAAGTATACGACTTAACGAAGGGCAATGTCAATCAAAAAAATTGAGGATTATGTATATGATTTTCATAAGAATTGTGCAGAAAAGCAGACCAGAAATGACTTCTGGCCTGCCCGGTAAAAAGAATTATTTAAATTGAAATCACCCAAATTTCCTCATATTACTAAGGTCTGTCAGGTCGATCATCTGTGTTTCGCCGACTTCACCGGTTGGGCTCATCGGGCATACGGCGTAATTTCGTGTTTCGCTTCCTATCGTAAGTTTAGCCACATAATGCCAGCGTGACCATTCCTCAGTACCTCTCTGATAATCGCCATAACAATTGTGAATATCGTCAAAACCACCGATTAACTTTGCAAAATCACAAAGGGCTGCCGGTGATGTGCAGGAATCCCAACGATAAGATACAAAAAATGGAGTATTAGGTTCTGCAGCCAGAGATACCAGATAATTTCCATGTACCGTTACATATTTGAAGCGACCTGGCTCTGTGAGATAATCACTTACAGCGTCCATTTTTTCAAATGGAGTCATATCGGAAGTTGTAACTTTATTGATAATGTCAGTCATCCATGCTTTCTCAGCCTGGTCATAATCCATAACATTTAATGCCACTGTTTTTGCAACCGTGTAACCAGACATGGAGTATTCTCGGAATTCGATATCGTAAGTTCCTGCTTTTTCAAAATATACATATCCGATATAACCGCCTTTTACTTTTTTCAGGGAAGTGGTCTCGGAATCGCCGTTTTCATAAGGAATATCATCATATATGTGCGTTGTTCCACCTGAATACACATTTATCAAAGGGCTTTCTCCATCACAGATCAGTCTAAAAGAATTCAGATCCTGATTGTCTGTTTTTATAAAAAGAGGTTTGATACACTGTGTGTAAATATCTGCTTTCTGCTTGTCCAAACCATAAATTTCATAGGTATATTTAGCAGGTGTTATGCCTTTCGTATCATATATTGGCAAATCTACTTTACGAATTTCGCTCCACGGTCCAACGACTTTTACATTATTGCGGATGGTGTAAGAACGTACTTTTGCATAATAACTGCGGCCTGAGTCTAAATAATAGAAACTCACACTTCCTATCCCGTCATCTTCACCGATTGTTCGCATATCCTGAACACTGTATGCAAACTTATCATTGTAAGAAAGATAACCTTCGTAACCAACATAAGGATCTGACTGGGAAAAAGTTCCCGGGCAGTTCACATCCACCCATCCGTCACCATAATCTATTGACTTGATGGTGGGAACAGGAAGTGTGCTGTCAACGGTTTCAGATGTCACTACATAAGAAGTCTCAGTATGCGGATTGTATAGCTTCTGGGTAACTGAAACCGTGGAAGTAATTTTTTGTCCATAAATATCCGTGATGGTAATCACGCATTTCCCAGGCTCAAGCGTCGCAAATAAGTGGCTGTTTCCGCCTTCAGCTTCATCTGTGGAATATACAACAGCCGGATCAGAAATATTAATGTCTTTGATTCCATTTGAAATTTCAATCTCATAATACCTTCCGCTTTCCAGGGTTATATTTGCTTTTCCCTCTTCGAGCGTTAATTTCGGAACCGGCTTAGGGGCAGGCGTTGTATTTGAAGTATTTTCTTTTGACTTTCCGCTTGTTTTGCAATGTTCTGTGGAAGACCATTTGGAATAATATTTCTTTCCTTTAATGGCCATGTAGGTACGGGCTTGCATATAATATGTAGTTCCGGCTTTCAGTCCATTGAGGGAAACGGTGTTGTTTTTGTTTCCTTTGACTGTTATGGTTTTCGCATTTTTTAATTTGGAATTTGTGGCATAGCGCAGCTGGTAACCGCTGGTCTGAGCGGTTTGCCTTTTTATTACCACACTGGCAGTCTTTTTTCCAACATAACCACCCATTACCTGGGTCTTTGGAGGCAAAATGGTAAACTGCTTTTTCACTTTGCCGGTATAAGCACCTTTTCCAATAATCTGAACCGTATAGGTGCCTACCTTTTTGCAGCCCTTGGAATACTTCAGAACATAGTTTTTCTTCTCTTTCAGGGCTTTGCCCTTATAGGTGACGCTTACCTTCGGGCGCTGGACTTTTTGATTGTAGGTGAGTTTGGTGGCTGATAGTTTAATCTTGGTGTTTTTCAGATTTACCTTTGCAGCGGCAAATACCTGGCTTGTACTGCACAGCAGAAGCAGGGAAATGATGAGGCAAAGACGAACCAGCCGATGAAGGTGGTGATTCTTTTTCATAAATTTTTGCTCCTTCCTGCTAATTCCAAAACATGTTCTTTGCTAATTTTCAGTAAAGCCGCAATCTTTTCAATGCCCATTCCATCCTGAAGTAACGAATTGACAATTTCTTTTGTTTTCAATTCCTTTCCTTCCTGTATTCCCTCTTGTATTCCTTTTTGTATTCCACTTTGCTCCCCAGCCTCAAACTCAGCTTTTCTCAATTTACGTTCTTCCTCTTCTTTGTCATATTCAAATATACTCACTGCGATAACCTCCGCTCTATTTTTCCGAAGAAATTCTTCCAGAATTTCCTCCTGAATACATTCATCTACAGCTTTTTGAACAGCTGTTTCCAGTTGCATATATTTTGCATATTTACGAACCCGCGCTACATATATTGCATATTCCCTTAGTATCTGGCACTGTTCCATCAATTCCCTGTTACTGCCTTCATAGCATCCGGAATATCGTGACCTTGTAGTTTCTGTTTACCATAGGCTGGTCCTCCTTTTCTTTGCAGGAGTCAGAAAAGACAAGCTAAGCATACATACCTTTCATTCAGAACTCCTGCTCTTCTTCGTTAATGGGTAAAAAGCATGGATTTCTGATGTGTGATTAGATAAATCAGATGGCGGATATGCCTTGAACTATATGAGAAATATGCTTTTTATCATAATAACATTGAAGTTCTTGATTTACAAGTATTTTTCGAAAGTCTGCTAAATTCTTTTGCTTTCTTTCTTCACAGCCTATTCCCCTGGTAACGGGAATGATTTTTCAAACACGCTCTAATCCGTCACCAGCCTTACGCCATCCATAAACAAAATCTCACACCCCTTATCACCCCCAATTATAATTTCCCCAATCACCATTCTCGTATTCTTCGCCACCTGGAACCAGTCAGGATACTTTTCGGTCAGCTCTTTCATCTGTGCTGCGCGTAAGCGCTCCAGGGCATTTCCCTGGGCAATATCTTTCTCCCAACCTGACAGAAGATTTTCTCTCTGGGATACCAGCTGTGCCGCGTCCCATATTTCCCGCTCTATGATTGCTTCATGATCATTTTCCACATAATACTGGGTCAGTTTTCCATCGTTCTTTTCCAGCTCTTTCGTAAGAAAATCCCGGATATAATACTTCTGCATAAGCAGATCTCCCTTGTACTTTTCATTTTGAAGGATGCGAACGACCGAAACCGCAGCCCAACGAGATTCGCCATGCACCACAGTTTTGCAGTAACATATGCTCACTTATCGCTTGAAAGCCTTTTGTTTCCTTGCTTTCAGGCTTTTTTTATTTTTAAATTTCGTCATATTTTACTAGCGTTTTGTATCGTTTTGTGGTGCAATAAATATTATACGAAACGGAGTGCTTGCTATGTACCTCAAAAAACACCAAACCTGAATGGTCGGATTCGCCTTTCCATTGTTGACACCTATTACGATAAAGCTAAGAAATGCTCCCGCCAGAAAACAGTAGAATCTATTGGCTGGCTAGACGAATTAGAAAAAAAATATGATGACCCTATTGCTCACTTTCAAAAAAGAGTCGAGCAGCTAAAAGCTGAAAAAGCAGCCAGACAGGCTCCCATCCACTTTACTTTTTACGATTCTGATTGCCTTTGTTTAGGTGACAAGCTGAGAAAAAACTTTGGCTATGCTGCACTGAGCCAGATCTACCATGAGCTCGGTCTCCATACTTTTCTAACGAACCGGCAGCGCCGCTCAAAAGAACAGTATGATGCCAATACCATCATGAAGATGCTGGTCTATTCCAGACTTCTTTTCCCTGCTTCAAAGAAATCTTCCTATGATGATCGGGAACATTTCTTTGAGAAAACAGACTACTCTTTAGACGATGTTTACCGCTGTCTGTCTTTCCTTGACAAACATAAAGAAAACTTGCAGATCTGGCTAAATGACCATATCAAAGAGAATTATGGCAGGGATACCAGCCTCATCTATTATGATGTTACAAACTACTATTTTGAGACAGATGAGCAAACCGATTTTCTCCGTAAAGGAGTTTCAAAAGAACATCGTCCAAATCCAATTGTGCAGATGGGACTTTTCATGGATAATCAGGGAATTCCTATTACTTATGAGCTTTTTCCCGGAAATACCAATAACTGTCTGACCTACAGACCTAACTTTGGACGCATCAAAAAGCAGTTTGATCTTGGCAGAGTCATTTCCGTTGCTGACAAAGGAATGACAACAGGTGATAACATCTGGTACACGATCAACACGCCCACTCATGACGGATATGTTTTCAGTATGTCCATCCGGGGCGCAGAAAAAAGCATCAAGGACTATGTTCTGGAACAGGAAGGTTATGAATGGCTTGGTACAGAATACAAGCGGAAATCCCGCAAATCTCCAAGAACAATCCAAGTATCCTCTGTTTCGGGCAAAAAAATAAAAAAGCAGGTAAATGAGAAACAGGTTGTCTTCTGGAGTGAAAAATATGCCAAACGAGCAAAAGCAGAGCGTGAAGCTGCACTGACAAAAGCAAGAGACCTGGCAAAAAATCCAGGGAATTATACAAGAGCCACGTCTTATGGTGCTGCAAAATATGTCAAAAAATAGACTATGACAAAGAAACCGGAGAAATCCTTACCGCCTCTTCTGGGCTGGACATTGATGAGGACAAAATCCGGGAGGAAGAATCACTGGATGGTTACTACATGCTCTTAACCAGCGAAATGGAGACATCTGACGACGAGATTATCGATATGTACCGAGGTTTATGGAGAATTGAGGAATCTTTTAAAGTAACCAAAAGTGAACTGGAAGCCAGACCCGTGTATGTCTGAACAAAAGAACATATCGAAGCACATTTCCTTACCTGTTTTGTAGCTTTGACAATCGCTAGAATACTGGAAAATAAACTGGAGCGAAAATACAGCATCGGAACTATTTTGGAATCTCTGTCAAAAGCCAAATGCAACCTAATCCAGCAAAACTATTATCTGTTTGATTATTACGATGAAGTTTTAAAAGATATCGAAAGAGTTACAGATATTGATTTTGGAAAACGTATCCGTACGCTAGGGGAAATAAAAAAAGTTTTAGCAAAGACCCAAAAATAGAAAAAACACCATGAAAATCTGACAAAGCAGAAAGCCCGCCAAGCCCTGTATTTACTGGGTTTGACGGGTGTTTTATATCCATTTAGCTGCAAAAGTCAGGGTCTTTCGCAACTGTTAGAATATGAAAAGAGTATGCGAACTACGGCATTTTTGCCATTTATTCCGTACGAAAAATAAGATAAAAAAGTAGAAATGATGTAGAATATTTTTCAATAAAATTTGTACTAAAACAGAACATAAAAATCCCCACGAGAAACAATGCTGCTTTTCTGTTTCTCGTGGGGAAATAGTTATACAAAATCAAAACTCAATTGCGTATATTCTTCTATATCTGCAATTTCACATAAATAGTTCTCTAAATCCTCATTGGTTTTAATCACTGCTGCCTGATATAAATTCTCCAAAACATTATTTCCTGTAGAATATTTCAACAAACCGTGATAATAACAAGCCAGGCGGCGATTCTGTTTTTTTGCATACTCTGCAGTATGCATAGTACCACTTTTTTCCATAGCTTCTACTACCAGAACCCCCTGAGACATGCCACTTTGAAGTCGGTCGCGCTGCACGAAACGATATTTCTCAGGTCTTGTTCCTTCGGGATATTCGCTAATAAGACATCCGCCCTGCTTTAAAACTTCTTCTGCAATCCATTGATTAGATTTCGGATATATTTCATTTATTCCGCAAGGAAGAACCACTGCGCATTTCCCCCCTGCTGCCAGAGCCCCCTTTAGAGCTTCTGCATCACAGCCAAGTGCAAGACCATTTACAAGATTAAAACCATTTTTGCCTATAATACTGCCCGCATTATAAGCCAACTTAGCACCTACAGCCGATATCTTACGTGATCCTACAACCGCAATACTTTTATGCTTATTCAAAATATCAATATTTCCTCTATAGTACAAAACCTCTGGCCGGTCTTTTATTTTTTTCAAATCATGTGGATAATTTGTTTCATCAACTCGACAGATTTTTATTTCCTGCCATAGTGTTGTTTTCTTTTCTTCCATAAGCTTTTCCATTTTATATTGCCTTACCCAATGCAAACATTTCTACATTAGCGGCTCCACGATTTAATAAAATTTCTTTGCAGACATACAGAGAGTTTCCAGTTGTAGTTACATCATCCATCAATAATACAATGTCTCCGCTTATGTCTATATCCTCTACCGTATCAATAGACTGCATATGAACTGACAGATTCCTGCTTCCTCCTGTTGCAAGCTTGTTGATTGAATGGCTTCTCCTTAAAAAATATACTTTATTATCCCTTCCATTGGCAGCAAGCATTTCTCCTAGTTTTCCAATTCCGGATTCTCTTTTTTCCGCATTACTGGAAGGTACCACACAAATAGTTACTCCGGGGCATATCTCACAATCCAGTAAATTGTAAAAATATTTAATCGCCGATGGTTTCCTATCCTTCAAATCCAATATTTTCCCGCTAAACACATCAAACAATGGATTCTTTATCTTTCGTTCTCTGTCCAGCCAATATTTATGATAGTTACTGTAAACTACAATTTCACCAGTTCCGTTCCATGCTTCATTTACAAACACCATGTTTATAGCCTCCTTCGAACAAACGTTTTCTTTATTTTATCAGATTGCTACTCACATTTCAACCGGATGATCATTATATTTCTCAAACTCCTTTTCCATCTTTTCCAGTATATTGGAGTATTGGAGAAGTTCGGCTACACGTTGTTCTTTGTTGTCGTATTGTTTCTTGTAGGAGACGCGGTGTTCCATGGCGGCCCAGAAGTCCATGGAGATGGTGCGCAGCTGGATTTCTACCGGATAGTATTCGTTTGCATCCAGACAGCAGACATTTACGCCGAGAATGACATGATGGCTGCGATAACCGTTGGGCTTGGGGCTCTCAATATAGTTTCTCTCACGGATGAAAATAAGGTCGGGCTGCTTCTTTAACATGTTTATCAGATTATTTACATCACCAACAAAATAGCAGATAATACGCACCCCCGCAATATCCTGCAACTGATCCTTGGCATTTTCCAAGGTTGGCTCGAAACCATGACGCACCAGTTTTTCCTCAATGCTGTCCTTCTTTTTGATCCGGTACTGTATGTTATGAACGGGTTTCCCCGTCTTTGTTTTATAAATAGAGTGGTTCAGCACTTCCAGACGTGTCAGCAATAGCTTCATCGCATCCTCATACGGCTGAATAAGCTCATAATACTCCTTGTCAGTCATAAGTAAAAACCCTCCTTCTCGTTTTCCATGGTACTATATAAATGTGTTCATTTGGTGAGAAAGAGATAAACAGAAAATAAACAAGTTTCTTCCTTCCTTTTCCCCTTGAAATCCCCCTGTCGAACTGGTACTATTATAGGTAAAAGATTGACGAAATAACTGCAATTTTGACTTGAAATATCGGAATTAGGAATGGGGTAGAGAGTTTTTGATGAAGTCTTTTAAAGTCAGCATCATTTTACCGGTGTATAACGTGGAAAAATACCTGAGCGTGTGCCTGGACAGCTTATTGGCACAGACACTTGAGGAAATAGAGATCGTAGCTGTCAATGATGGCAGTACAGATGGAAGCCTGCAGATTCTGCAGGCTTATCAGTCGTTAAATCCGGAGAAGCTTTTTATATTTTCCACAGAGAACCACGGCGTCAGCAGGGCACGAAATTACGGTTTTGCCCATTCCCATGGAGAATATGTCTGGTTTGTAGACAGCGATGACTTCGTAGAGCCTGACGCCTGCAGACTTCTTTATGAAAAAGCTACCGCTGACGGAAACGACCTGGTTCTTTTCCGTTACTATAATGTAGACTCTGAGACCGGAGTCCGTAAGGAATACATTGCATCCTGCCATAATCAGAACTTCCGCGTTGCAGACAAGCCTTATGAATTACCTGCGATTTCTCCATACCCATGGATCAAGTTCATTCACAGAGATCTGTTTAACGGACTTTGTTTCCCGGAAGGAATCCGGTTTGAAGATCTTCCGGTGGCCTATCTTCTGGCTGTGAAAGCCCGTTCCATCGGATACGTGGATCAGTGCTTCTATAATTACAGAAAAAATGTAGGATTCCTCAGCCGTCTCACGCCTTCCACCCTTCACATCCGGAATGCCATTATTTTTATGAAGGAAGAAATGGAGAAGCTGGGGCTGTTTGAGCAATATCAGACAGAGCTGGATTTCATTGCTGTGCGCCATTTTTTCTACCGTTTCTGGAAGCTTCTCACCAACTATGAGACTGACCAGAAAGAACTGAAGCTGCAATTGATCAATGAGCTTTTCGATTATATGGAATCCAATATTCCAGACTGGGAGAACAATCATTATGTCCGATATTCACTTCCGCCACATATTGGGCGACTGCTCTGTCTTTATGGTTCCAGACAGGAAATGATCTCTTTCGTAGAAGCCTGCAACGGAATGACCGTACAGCAGCAGAAAGCCTGGATAAAGGATTACAAGCTTTCTCACAAAACATCTCCCAGCTATCAGCCTGCTGAGATGATCCACCGGGAAAAAACTTCCTCTCAGTTTTATGGCTTTGCCTATACCGGAAGCCTTGCTCCTGATCCGGAGCAGATTCTTCTGGAAGCCAGCCGTGGAAAAGAAATTCCTACCTGGATATTGAAATTGCTTGTGCATCTTCTGAGGAATTTTGGAGAACACCAGATCATTGTCTCCCTGACTCAGGAGAAGCATGCCTTGTTCCAGGCTCTTCTGAACCGCTATCTTTCCGACAGCACAGCTCTGTCTGAGAATATTACTCTGGTGTGCCCGGATAGCGAAGAATACGGCAAGGCACTTGCACTCTCCGGCTACGTGATCACAGACGGACCTTTGCCCTACTATTTCCGGAAGGAAGAGGGGCAGTTTGTGCTGCTTTACTGCGGACACAATCTGTATCCGGAAACCGTTCTGAACACACCGGATTCCACCGCTGATACAGGGCTTTGGCAGCATACTATGTTTATGGCAGACTGCCTGTATTTTAACAATGTACAGAACCGGGATATTTACCTGCAGGAATGTATGACAGCTAATATCTGCAAAACGCCTTACATTATCGGTTCTTCCACCCACATTCCGGTGATTCCCAATGAATCACACAGGGAAAAGCTCCGCCGCAGCCTGCAGATGGATTCCATGCAGACTATTTTGTATGCGCCGCTGCTTCCAGGATCCTATATTGCGGACACCGAGCAGACATTCTGGAATTTCATGGCAGCCCTCTACATATTTGACTGTGAACTTTCCGATCATCAGGTTTTGTATCTGCATCTGGACCATGAGAGGGAAATTGATTTTTCTGAATTTAGACATATAAAAGAAATGCCAAAAGATTTCGATGTACCGGATTTCGCTGCGGCGTGTGATATTTTTATATCGGATTATCACAATGCACTTTCTGCCAGATTCACCACAGGCACACAGATTCTGCGATTTCTGTGCGGTACATTTCTTCGACACGAAAATGCAACCAGTGACCATCAGACTGTACCAGCTGCTCCTGTCCTGCAGGAAACCACTTCCTGTCTGCCCGAGAGCTCTGGAGCCTGTTTGAAAAATCATTCCTGCAATCTGCACTCCACACTTTGTGATATATTTCACCCGGAATATCCTGCATTTGATAATGTACCGGAGTTAGTACGATATATCAGACAGTTAGAGCTGATGTCTGAGAAGATGGCCACAAATGAAGCTTTACATTCAGCACCTTTTGACCAGTTTACTTCTGATACAGACCGTGTGTTCGATTCCCAGGAGCACAATTGGAATTCTTCGAAAAAAAGCTCTCTGCAAATGGAAAATAATCATGATTTACAGGCAGCAAAGGATTCCCCGGAAGAAGCCACTATTTTCGAGGAGTCCCCACAATATCTTCTCACAGATATTGCAGATTCTCTCTTAAACGGACGACCGCTGCCCTATTATGCTCCAGCTTCTTCCGATGATGTACCGGCACCGCGCACACGCATCCTGTTCTTTACAGGGCGGAAGCTTTCCCAGAATCTGGTTCGGGATTTTAATGCCCTGGCAGCACAGGCACCGGAAAAAGAATTCTGGCTTGCATACAATGATTTCCGCAATACAGACTCTGCCAAATATCTGGCACAGTTATCACCTGACTGTTCCAGCCTGCCATTGAAGCCGGATCCCGAGAAAGGTAATCGCTGGAAGCTGGCAAGTGTGCTCACCAGCCGGATGGGACTTTTCTCATTCTATCCATTGTCCCATATTTTGGACTTGGGGAAAGAAGAATATAAGAAGTGCATGGGAGGGACACGATTCGACGAAGTCGTAATCACTTCCACAGATAGTATAAAAACGGTTGCTACGCTTCTGGCTGCTGCGCCAAAAGCGTCCTATACTTTTGACACCTTTAACCCAGAGCGCTACAGTACCTCAAGACCTTACAGGCACCAGATTGCATTTCTTTGCAGAATGTTAAAGGATACAGGAAGTCTGGAATTGCCTGCCGAGCTTACCGGATTGAAGCTGACGCAAAGCTCTGGCAAAAATAAAGATAAGGGAATGCTCTAGAGCGTGTTTGAAAAAGGCTTTCTGCAAGATGTGCGTCACAATTTGTGGGAATGCTTTTTTATAACCCATTCCTTACGAAAGGATTTACCTATGAAATTAACCACTATCATCCCGGTTCACAATGCTGAGAAATATATCACAGCCACTTTGGACAGTGTATTGCAGCAGGATCTGGGAAATCCAGAGGAGCTGGAGGTGATCTGTGTGGATGACGCATCCACCGACGCTTCTGTTGCCCTCATAAAAGATTACCAGCAAAAAGACTCCCGCATCCGCCTTTTCCTCAATGAAAAGACCCGGTTTGCAGGAGCCTGTCGAAATAAGGGAATCGAAGAAGCCCATGGTGATTACCTTCACTTTCTTGATGCAGATGACCTTGTAGAAAAAGGTGCCTACCAGAAATACCTGTCCATTGCTGAACAGGCGGGTGCCGACATGGTAAAGGGCTGCGCCGTCTGCTTTGACAATGAGACCGGCGAGCTTTCCGATACCCCGCTTTTTGCACTGTCTGATGTGCCCGCTGAGTGCTTCGATAAAGTTCTGAATTTCCACCAGGCGCCCGAAATTTTCAGCCACATCAGTGTAGTTCCATGGAATGCCATTTACAAACGGAAATTCATTTTGGAAAAGGGGCTTCGCTTTAACGATCTGATCTGTGTCAACGACCGCTCCTTCTACAGCGAAGCCGTATTCACTGCCAACAGGATCTGGCTCACTCACGAGCAGATTGTCCGTTACCGTGTGAATAACAGCGCATCCCTTGTAGGAAACCGTGCCAGAAACTTCCATTGTGAATTTGATTCCTGGCAATTGATCATGAACCAATGTACCAAATACAATATTCAGGGCCGCGAGCTGGCCATCGTAATGGAGCGTGAACTGATTGACATTTTTATCTGGTATCGCAAATACAAAAAAATCCCGGAAATTTCAGAAGAGATTACTGCGCAGACCCAGGCGTTTGCGCAGAAGCTTGATATTTCGCCTCTTGAAGCATTCCCGCCTTCTTTCAAGTGGTACTACGATTATCTCACTTTTCTTCCGGAATTTGAGAGCCTTACAAAAAATTATAACAATATTACCCAATTCAAAAAACAAGCCAAACTAATCATGCCCCAGTGCACCACCCTGGCTGACTTCCGCCACCGCATCCAGGAAGCCCCCGCCACAGATAGTACCTCTAAACGGTCAGGTGTATTAAAAAAACTGCTCTCCCATTTTAAGCATTGATTCGTCAGAAACCACCAGTTAGTTCAACTGGTGGTTTCTCTTTGATTGGGCAAAGGGGCTGGAGATACCGCTCCAGCCCCTTTGCCTCACGCACCTTCGTTATTCATCCTGCTCACCGACTTCTTCCTGTGCTTCTTTGCCTCATAAAGCTGCTGGTCTGCAAAGGAAATCACCTGCTGGATATCTGTTGAACTATTGGGGCAAAACTCGGCAATTCCAAGGGAAATCTCCACCAGGAACGGCTTGCCGGATTTTTCATTAAACAGCTTACATGCCATCTTCACACGCTCCCGGAACTTCTCCCCGAAATCGGCTTCCTCGCACTCCAGCATGATAATATATTCATCACCGCCCACACGGCCCAGAATATCATTGCTGCGCAGACATCCCTTTAATATTTCAGCAACACTCCTAAGTGCAAAATTCCCTGCCGGATGCCCCCAGGTGTCGTTAATCTCTTTTAAGTGATCCAGATCACCGTAGATCATATACGCTCTCTGGCCATTCCCAGCCTGGCAAACCCGCTTGGTGTGCTCCATAAACCCACGCAGATTCAAAAGTCCGGTCAGCTCATCATACTCGGAAATAATGCCAAGAACGCGGTTTTTCTCCTTAATCTCTTCCATATCCCTGGACATCTCCAGCCGTCTGGCCGCCTCTGCCTTGCTGATCTCCAGATAATGCAAGGACAGACCGATCTGCAGACTGATCACATAGAAGAAAGGAAAATCCTCCTGGTCAATGTCGCAGGCCAGAAGTCCATACTGCTTCTCCCCGGAAAAGAGAAGAAAGACCATAAACTGGTGGCGCTCTTCATCCTCCATCAGATCACAGATTCCGTTTTCCTTCATGACCAGAGGTCTCTCGTAAGCCGCCTTGGTAACGATCCTGCCATTCTCATAGCTGGCAGCAAGATGAAGGTTATAAGGGCAGGTCCACTTCCGTTTGCCATCGTAAACAATCGGTTCATCCAGGAGAAAAAGATGCGTGCATCTTGTATGAAGCTCCCGCATTTTCTCCATAATTTCCTTCAGAAAAGCCTGCTCGTCATCCATGCAGTCGTTTAAATCCCGGGCAAGAACCGGAATAAACCAGGATTTCCTCTGAAAACTGATCAACTCCAGCTTCATTCCTGCAATTGTCTTATTCAGCCTGTGCACCTGGGCACCAAGCCCCACTGGTGTCTCTTTCCTCGAAGCATCCTCTGACACGCAGCCGCAGGATTCTCTTTTTACAAAAGAAACTGGCACGCGTCTGGATACTGCTTCTTTTCCGGGATCTTTTCCATCCAAGCGGTTCACCAGATCGTAGACTGCCATTTTACCCATAAGCTCTCCGTCCTGCTGAACTGTGGTAAGAGGCGGTTCCATCCCGGATGCACGCTCACAGTCATCAAATCCGGTAATCATAATATCCTTGCCAACCACAAGCCCACGCTTCTCGCAGACACGATAGCCGGCAAAAGCCATCTCATCATTGGCAAACACAATGGCCTGGGCATCCGGGTTGCTATCCAGAAGACGTTCCACCTGTTTGTCCACAAACTCGGAATAGTCCCCCTGGGCAATCATTCCGGGAGTGACAGGAAGCCCGTATTTCTTCATGGTTTCCAGATAAGCTTCCTTACGCTCAATGGCATCTGTGTTATGCTCCGGTCCTGCCACGAACAGGATCCTGGACAGATGATGCTCTTCCACCAGATGGGAAATGACCATCGCGATACCGCCTTTGTTGTCACAGATCAAGGAGTGACAATTGGGCACATCCACGATTTCCGTAAGAAAAACCGTGGTGATCCCGTTATATTTCCGGGCAAATTCATTGGGATCATCCTCACGCAGCTGGATTCCCAGTGTTCCATAATTAATAATCAGACCATCCAGTCCGCCGATCAGGCTGTAGTCATGTATGGTATTAAATTGATAGTCATAGGAATTTTTCTGTTTGCTGCCCAGGACATCTTCGAAAAAGTCCTTAGTCCGGGTTCCCAGAAAAAAACAGACATTTACGTCCAGCTCTGCCGCTGCCTCAGAAATCCCCTTGATATGCTCTTTTGGAAAATAGGTATGCACTCCTCCGATGAGGACTCCAAGATTATACCTCTTTTTTTCTTCCATCTTCACACCTCTTGCTGCAAAAATTTGATATTTTTTCTTTTTCCTTCATATCGCACTTTATCTGTTCCTACGTTCTTTTCGTCTATTATAACAATGTTTCCTATAGCATGTAAAGCCGCTTTTGTGAATTTTCGCTAAATATGTGAATATTTGAGCCCTTCATTGCAGTGCAGATTTTTTTCTGGTATACTTTAGGCATCAAGCGCACATCTGCAAATTAAAGCAGTAAAGAATTGGACTTTATCGGTTATAGAGGGAACCGTTTCAATCGTCCCGGAGCGTATTAAAGAAGACTTTCTGCAAAGTGCGGCATGCAGCTTGCAGGAACAATTTTCCAAACACACTCTGGCGCCTGATAGGAAGGATAAAAAAATGGCTATTAACCCCATGAAATTACTTGAACTTAAGAACCTGTGGAGCGCTTTTACAAGGCGTCACCCGAAATTTCCACAATTTGTTTCCGCCGTGCAGCGGGCCGGCATTTCCGAAGGAACCGTGATCGAGGTTCAGATCACCACACCGGACGGCAGAACTTTCACTTCCAACCTGAAGGTACAGCCGGAAGACATCGAGGCTGTGAAAAGTCTACAGAATTACCAGTGAATATTTAGTTAAATTTCATCTGGATTTTACAATATTTTTGCACAAAAAAATTGTACTTTTAACGAAAATATTGTATAATATACCTTAAAGTATTACTATTCACAGACTCATTGCTATGAATAGTAACCTTAAAGAAATGAAAGTGAGGGTTCACCATGAAACAGAACAGTATGTTAGCAATGATTCTGGCAGGCGGCCGTGGCAGCCGTCTTCACGATCTTACCAACAAAGTGGCTAAACCGGCAGTTTCCTACGGCGGTAAATACCGTATCATTGATTTCCCCCTCAGTAACTGTGCCAACAGTGGCATCGATGTAGTAGGCGTACTGACACAATATGAGTCAGTTGAGCTGAACAGTTATGTTGCAGCTGGCGGACGCTGGGGACTGGATTCCAAGGACAGCGGTGTATATGTACTTCCGCCTCGTGAGAAAGCAGACACCGGACTCGACGTATATCGCGGAACAGCCGACGCGATTTCCCAGAACATTGATTTTATAGATCAGTATGATCCGGAATACCTTCTGGTACTTTCCGGTGACCACATTTATAAAATGAATTATGACAAGATGCTTGCCTTCCATAAAGAGAGACAGGCAGATGCTACTATCGCCGTTATCGAGGTTCCCCTTAAGGAAGCCAGCCGTTTCGGTATTATGAACACTGACGGCGAGACAGACCGTATCACCGAGTTTGTTGAGAAGCCGCCGGTACCTGAGAGCAATCTTGCCTCTATGGGTATCTATATTTTTAACTGGAAGCTTCTTCGTAAGCTGCTTCTTGCAGATATGAAGAACCCGGATTCCAACCATGACTTTGGCAAGGACATCATCCCTACTCTTCTTGGCGATGAGAAACGTCTTTTCGCTTACCGCTTCAAGGGCTACTGGAAGGATGTTGGAACCATAGATTCTCTCTGGGAGGCAAATATGGATCTTCTCAGCCCGGATAATGAGCTGGATTTAAGCGACCTTACCTGGAAAATTTACACCGAAGATGTAACCGCACTTCCGCAGTATATTGGCACAGAGGCCAGGATCCAGAATGCTTACATAACCCAGGGCTGTGTAATTGAAGGCGAGGTTACCAATTCCGTAATCTTTACCGGAGCTAAGGTGAGACCAGGTGCAAAGGTAATTGACAGCGTACTTATGCCAGGTGCTATTGTGGAAGATGGTGCTGCCGTAATACGTGCCCTTGTTGCCAATGGCGTAAACATCGGCAAGGGTGCTCTTGTAGGAAGTGCTGACAGTGAGCACATCGAGCTGATCGCGAAACGAGTAAAGGGGGCCGAATAATATGTATAAAGCATTTGGAATTGTAAACTCATCATCCAGAAACATCCGTGTAGAGGGACTTGAGGACTACCGTCCAATCGGAGCTTTCTCATTCCTGGGCAGATACCGTATGGTCGACTTCCCGATTTCCAACCTGAGCAACAGCGGCATTGACCGCATCCAGATCTACGTGAAAGAGAAACCACGGACTCTGGTTTCCCATATCAGCACCGGACGTCATTATAACATTAACTCAAAGAGCGGACGGCTGCAGATTCTTTTCACTGACAGCGACCAGAGAAACAATATCTATAACACCGATATTGCTTCCTATTACGAAAATATGGAATGCATCGAAGAAATGCATCATCCGTATGTGGTAATCACACCAGATTACATGGTTTATACTGCTGATTTTTCCAAGCTGATCGAACAGCATATCCAGTCTGAGGCTGACATTACCCTGCTTTATCACGCAGTAGACAATGCGAAGGATGCTTATCTGAACTGTAATATCCTGAATCTGAATAAGCAAAAGGGTGTGCTCTCCATTGAGCCAAACCACGGAAATGCCAAAAACCGCAATATTTTCATGGACACCTACATTATGAAGAAGGATCTGTTTATCGAGCTGATCCGCAAGGCAAAGGCAATTTCTTCAGCCTTTACTCTTGCAGACATTATCAATGAGCTGCATGATGAGCTGGATGTAAGAGGAGTTTCCCACCGCGGCTTCTTCGCTTCCATCACAGATTTCCAGAGCTATTACAATGCCAATATGGATCTGATCGATATCAAGGCTGCACAGACACTTTTCGATCCGGAATGGCCAATTTATACCCGTACCAATGATTCCTGTCCGACTCACTATTATAAAACCGCCCAGATTCGCAACTCTGTCGTTTCCAACGGCTGTCAGGTGGAGGGAACCATTGAGAATTCCATTCTCGGTCGTGGCTGCATTATTCACAAGGATGCCGTGATCAAAAACAGTGTGATTCTTTCCGGTGCTGAAATCGGTGAGGGCGTACATGTAGAGAATCAGGTAGTAGACAAGATGGTCAAAATCCTTCATGTGAAGGAGGTTGTCTCAGATCCGGCACTTCCTGGATACATTAAGAGAAGAGATATTCTGTAAATATTGCATTCCTGAACCTGTTTGGAAAATCAAACGCACTTAGGAAATAACAAAAGTCCCGAGCGGTTTTGCCCGCCGGGACTTTCTTTTTATATTCTTACCTGCTCCAGCATTTCCTCTACCCTGCCCGGTATACTGGTACCGGCAGTAACAAGCTTCAGCTGCACTCCAGGCAGCTCCGGGAATCTCAGAGCCTCTACTCTTCCGCACATTTCCTTCTGGATTTCGGAAAGCTCCTCTTCCGTAGCCTTAAAAAATACTGTCACAAAATCATCGCCGGAATATCTGAGCACATCGCCTTTGCCAGCCGCAGCATCCCGAAGCACACCAGCCACCTGGCGAAGCACATCATCTCCAGCCTGATGTCCGAAATTCTCGTTAATTCTTTTAAAGTTCTTAATATCTGCAAACATAAGAGCTGCTGCATTGTCCATCTTGCTCAGCTTCTCCACATAATAGCGTTTATTATAAACTCCGGTTACCGGGTCTATATAAACCTTCTCCTTATGAATCCTTACAGATGACAAGATCTCATCTTTGGAATACCCATCAGGCATAAAATCACCATCTATCCTGGAAGCCATCTCCAGACAGCAGGGTTTCCCGTCAATCTCTACATACATGGATACCACCTGATATGGATCATCCCCTGCAACCTCAAGCTTTGTCATGCGCTTCTTGGTCTGCATGCTGAGTCTGGAAATACAGTTGCTGCATTTTTCCAGACAATTCCATATGTCTGAGCAGGCAGTTTCACTCTCCCACATTTTTCCGTCTTTTTCTATATGAATAACCTTATTCGTTATAGGATCTACATATCGAACCAGATCATAGGAGATCTGCAGGTACTGAAGCAAAAGCCATGCTTCCGTTCCATCTGTAGAGAAGCCGCATTTCTTAAATCGGTCATAAAAACTGGAAAATTCTGCGCTGCGGTCTTTTTCCAGGACTTTCAAACCTTCCTCCCGGACGTTTTCCATAACCATATAGTCATCCGTAATATCTGTCAGCTTTCCAACAACGCCTGTATAGCCTTTTTCAGCACCATCAGTCCAGATTACCCTGCATTTGCACCGGTAGTGGCAGGGATTTTTTCCATCTGTGAGAAAAAGATTGCTTGTCACGTCCGGCGTTTCCCGGGTGGCCTGGGTAATCTTCCGGATAAGCCGTTTCAGGGATTGCTCCTCCACAAGGTCTTTCAGCACACCGCTCTGCAACGGGGAAAATGAAGGTTCTGTAATCCCGCTTCGTTTACAGCCAGCCTGGTTAAAAGTGAGTAGCGGCGGTGAAATGGTATAAGTAAAAACAATATTTCTGCTGCCCTCTGCCAGAAAATTATAGCGCATTCTCTCAAATTCCAGCTGCTGCACAATTTTCTCTGAGGAATCCATCTCAAAATCGTGAAATCTGCTGGCAATATCAGAAAGATCTGTCTGTTCATACCTTTCCTTAGATTTATAGCCCATTTTTTTCTTCAGGGAAGAAGAAATATCCAGAAGGCACTCCAACATCAACGGATTAAATGCACCACACTGTCCTGCCAGTATCATCTCGATGGCCTTTTCATGGGAATAAGCATCTTTATAGCATCTCTCACTGGTCAATGCGTCATATACGTCAGCTAACGCCACAACCTGTGCTGAAACAGGGATTTCTTCCCCTTTTAATCCATCCGGGTATCCGCCCCCATCGTAGCGCTCATGATGCCAGCGGCAGATCTCGTATGCAGTCTTGACAAGAGGCTCCTCCTTCTGGTCAAGTGGCAGTTCTGACAGCATATTGGCTCCTGCCATGGAATGTCCCTTTATTACTGCAAATTCTTCGGCTGTAAGTCTGCCTGGCTTATTCAGGATTTCATCCGGAATACTGATCTTGCCAATGTCATGAAGCGCAGAGGCTGTGGTAATCATCCGGATCTGCTCCTTGCTCAGGGCATATCTGTTATTTTCCTTCTGAACCAGCTGGCGAAGCAGCATTTCTGTAATTGTCTGAATGTGCAGCACATGAAGTCCGCTCTCCCCATTGCGGAACTCCACTATATGAGAGAGGATATTGATCATCAGCTTGCTGCTTTTTTCTCTCTCGTAAATCTGATTAGAAACAATACTGGTCATTCGGCGCTGCTTAGCTCCCAGAAGTATGGCATTGGCCGAACGGCGTAATACCATATTTGCATCAAAGGGCTTTTCGATAAAATCAGTAGCGCCCAGATCATACCCACGTTTTATGTAAATAGGTGAATTTTCTGACGAAATAATCACAACTGGAATAGAATCAATCCAGTGTTCTTTATTCATATAAGAAAGAACCTCGAAACCATCCATGTGGGGCATAACAATATCCAAAAGAAGCAGGGAAATCTCCTCGGCATGCCTCTGAAGGCAGTCAACTGCCTGCACACCGTCGTTCGCCTGTATGATATCATATTCCTCTTCCAGAATTGCAGCTAAAAGTTCGCGGTTCATTTCTGAATCATCCGCTATAAGAATCTTTTGTTTAGTTATAACTTCACTCATTTTATAATTTCCCTCGCTGGTGCAGGTACCCCCCCCCACGCCAGTTTCCGTTTTACTGTTAAGCTGACAGCTTTTATAATATGGGTGCTATCATGTCCTGATATTTCTGTCGTTTCATGTGAATTTTTCTTCGGTCTGAAATTCTTAAAATTTGTTTTGGAAATTTCAACAGAACTGTCAAGATTTAATTATCGCAGTGCAGGTATCAGAAAGCTATCGTTCGCGGACTGGTCAATAGCTGCCTAAGTTCTTTCCGATCCTAACTTTACCTATATGAGTTTAACAGTCCACCGCATGAATGTCAACCATCTATAACTTTTTTTGTCCAGAGGATTTACACAGCTTTGAAATACCGTTACAATAGTTGTATTTGAAATATACTGATCACTGTTACTAGGAGGTTTTTTATGGAGATTACAAGACCTGATTATTATAAAGAGTTTTCCTGTATTGCAGGTGCCTGTCCCGACACCTGCTGTGCCGGCTGGCAGATCGTCATTGATGACAAAAGCCTGAAAAAATATAAGCGTGTGAAGGGTACTTTCCGGAATCGCCTTCATAATGATATTGACTGGAAGGAGAAGGTTTTCCGTCAGTATGATAAGCGGTGTGCATTTTTAAATGAGGACAGCCTTTGCGACATCTACAGCGAGGTTGGAAAACGAATGCTTTGCGACACCTGTCGGAAATATCCCCGGCACATCGAAGAATTTGAAGGTCTGCGGGAATATTCCCTGTCTCTTTCCTGTCCGGAGGCAGCCAGGATTCTGCTTGGCAGAAGGGAAAAGGTAACCTTCCAGACAGCGGAGGTTCCCTCCCCGGAAGAAACTTATGATGATTTTGACTATATGCTTTTCACAGCCCTTGAAGATACCAGGGAATACTTTCTTGAGGTGCTGCAGAACCGGCAGATTCCCATGCGGCTTCGTATGTGGAAGATACTGGCTGCAGCCAGTGATTTCCAGCGCTGCGTAGACCGGAACCAGCTTTTCAAATGGGAAGAGATCCGGGAGCGCCATAAAGCCTCCGGATATGGCGAAGCCTTTACCTCCAAGGTGCAGAAGCATATGAATAAAAAGGCTGCGCCAGATGAACTTCTGAAGACCATGTGGAAGGCGGTTGTTCCCAGAATGGAGGTTCTCAGACCGGGCTGGCAGGAATTTCTGAAAAAAAATTTGCAGGCGCTTTATGGCAGCGCAGAAGCTTCCGGCGTTTCCCCCACCTCCGTTTACTCTCAGAACCGTGCCGACTTTGAAAAGGCTTACCCGGACTGGAATATTCAGGAAGAGCAGCTGCTTGTGTATTGGATTTACACATATTTCTGCGGTGCTGTTTACGACGGCGAAGTTTTCGCCAAGGTAAAAATGGCTGTGGTCTGCACCCTGCTGATCCATGAGCTGGATATGGGAGCTTACCTGAAAAACGGACGGGTGTTCTGTCTGGAAGACCAGATAGATATTTGTTACCGTTTCTCCAGAGAGCTGGAGCATTCGGATCTGAACCTGAATGCGTTTGAAGATTTACTTGCTGCTGATAAACTGTTTGCTCTGGAAAACATGCTGAAAATCTGCTAGAGCGTGTTTGAAAAATCATTCCCGCAATCTCCCACAAATTGTGACGCACATCTTGCAGAAAGCCTTTTTCAAACATGCTCTAAAACGAAATTTACGAAAATAAGACTGCACTTCATCATATGTGCTATAATACAGCTAAAATTTTCGTTTGCAACTACAAAGGAGGAATCCTGCCATGTCATTACCAGTTACTATCCGCCCGGCAGCCCCAGAGGATGCAGAGGCGCTCCTTTCCATTTATGCACCTTATGTAAAGCACACTGCAATTACCTTCGAATATGAAGTTCCCTCTGTAGAAGAATTCCGGAAGCGAATTGCACACACACTACAGCATTATCCTTATCTTGTAGCCGAACGGGGAATAAACAGCTCCGCACCAGGCATCAAGGATGAAGGGAACTGCAGTGCATGTACCGAAATCGCAGGCTACGCCTACGCAGGACCGCTCCACGCCCGGGCTGCCTACGCCTGGTCTGTGGAAACTTCCATCTATGTAAGAGAATCCGAAAGGAAATCCGGAATCGGCAAGGCGCTTTACGCTTCTCTGGAAAAAGCGCTTGCCGCCCAGAATATGACCAATCTGAATGCCTGCATCGCCAGTCCTGTAGTGGATGACGAATATCTGAACCATAACAGCATTCAGTTTCATCAGCATCTGGGCTATTCTATGGTAGGGGAATTTCACAAATGCGCTTACAAGTTCGGGCATTGGTACAATATGGTCTGGATGGAGAAGATCATCGCAGATCACCCCGACAGACAGCCCGATGTGATTCCCTTTGCACAGATTCCTCTTGAAATTTACTGCTGATTTTAAATGCTCAACAGATTGAAAAATACTTCAATGCTATATGCGGACTGTCCCCCCCCTCTTAAATAACAGCTTATTAAAACACCCGGGAGCAAATACTCCCGGGCTTTTTACTGTCTTTCATATTCTGTTTATATCTTACTCTATCGCAGTCAGAATCTCTCCCACTGCTCCCACAATTCCTTCTTCCGGATGCATTGCGGTAAGCTGGGTGAGTTTGGCGGCATTGGAAATCTTCTTGTCCAGGATTTCCATGATGGCTACTTTCTCCATGTATGGGATTTCAGCCTGGTTGAGAAGGTTGAATACCTGAGTTTTCACATCATTCTCACGAAGCTCCGGAGCTCCCAGAGTAATGATAATTTCAGAGGTTGCAGAGATTTCCGGAACACTTACTTTCAGGCAGCCAAGTGCTTCATCATACTCTTTAGAAGCTTCCACCACTGTACCTTCCACTTCGACGGTAACCTCGGTGTCCTTCACACCCCAGAACTCTACAGTCCAGGTTCTCTTCTGCGGGATCAGTTCCAGCCTGCCTGCTGCCTTTTGGATGGCGAAGCGGCCAGTACTCCACTTCAGATCCATGTCTGTGAGAACGCACTCGTCTTTCAGGTAAGCGTTGGACTCGTTGTCGTCTTCGTAAAGCTGGAAGCTGCCGTCTGCACCGCCGTATACACGGATGGTCATAGTTTCCGGATTTCTGTCTGCTTCCTGTCCAAATATTTCCTCAGTCATCGGCACAATGGCACCTGCTTTTGCCAGAACCGGTATGGAATGAAGGTCACGGTACATATCCATCTCTCTGTCGCCGGAATATACCAGACCTGTGAAGAAATCAATGTAAGTACCCTCTGGCAGCCATACATGAGTCCTGGCTCTTCCAACGCCCTGGACAGATTTCTCCGTAACAGGTGCTACAATAAATGCGGTTCCATACTCATATTCATTCTTCACTGTGTAAGCCACCTGCTCTGCCGGATATGTGTAGTACATTGGCAGGATCAGAGGCGTGTTCTCTTTATATGCTCTGTGGTTCATGGTATACAG
>NZ_JBCPGE010000035.1:0-7587 GCF_040914025.1 Ruminococcus sp. RTP21484sp1_RTP21281st1_A8_RTP21281_210402 | reverse complement strand
ACCCAGCGAAGTGCCAACTCATTGTCTCGATAGCCAAGCATATGCCCGCCGATATCGTGGCTCCACCAGCCATATCCAATGTTGGAAGCTGTGCTGGTAAAATAAGGCTGGAAATTCAGGGACTCCCAGGTTACGATACTGTCGCCGGAAAATCCTACCGGATATCTGTGTGAACCAGGTCCTGCATATCTGGAAAAAGTAAGAGGACGTTTTCCATCGCGGGCATTGTCCAGGTAATGATAGTGGTTCAGCATCCACAGAGGATCCAGACCAGGGACCTTCGTGATATTGCCCTGCTGCCAGTCGATCCACCAGAAATCAACGCCTTTGTTTTCCTCTGGATGAAGCACACATTTGAAATATGCTTCCAGGAATTTGCGGCTTGTGATGTCAAAATCGATGGGAGCTTCGTGTTCGGTATCTACATCTCCCAGTTCCTTCGCCATAGCCGGATATGCTTCCTCGAAGGCGCGGATTCCACCAGCCGGATGAAGGTTTACAGAGATTTTCATTCCATGGTCATGAAGCCAGTTCATAAAACGCTCCGGATCCGGATAGTACTTTTTGTTCCAGGTATATCCAGTCCAGCCGCTGCCATATTTTGGGTCCACTTCCTCTACCAGGTGCCAGTCCATATCCAGAACACCAACAGAAAATGGGATCTTCTCTTTCTCAAAGCGGGTTACAAGCGCCTTGTAGCTGTCTTCTGTGTAAGCGTAATAACGGCTCCACCAGTTTCCAAGGGCATATCTTGGGAGCATAGGCGTTTTTCCGGTGAGACGGTAAAAATCATTCAAAGCTTCTTTGTAATCATTTCCATAAGCGAAAACATAAATGTCCACCCCATCTCCTGTGCGCACCTGAGTCCATCCGTTTTCATCCAGCACCAGAGAATGGCTGTCATCAATCTGAGAGCAGCCACTTCTGGACATAATTCCCTCCTGGAGCGGGCATTCCCCATCTACCTCATCCAAAGTTCTTGCGGTTCCGCCAAGATTGTCACCTTTTTCCCCATAATACCATACTGCACCATAGGCGTTCTGACCGCCTACTGCGTTTAAGTTCAGACTGTTTTTGGTAAAAGGTCCGCCGGCATAAGTAACATGCATTCTGTCGGTAAAAAGCTCGAAGCCTTCCCCCTTCTTTTCCACACGGAAGTCTACCGGATTAAATTTACGGTTCCATACAACCTGGGTAGGACGGTCTTCGAATTTACCGTCTTCCCTGTATTCCATTCGGATCAGGCAGGGAGTCAGCAGGGTAAAACGATATTTGTCACCCTGGATGGTGTTCTCCGGTCTGCCAACTGGTTCCATCGTCCACAGATTATTCTCAAACATATGTGTATCCTCTCAAACACTTAAGGTTTTTAGTTATTTTTTATATATGTTTTCTACTGCTTTTTCAACCAGTAAAAACTGCTGCTATACTTTTCTTTCTGCCCCTCTGATTTGCCATGGTCAACCTCCTGAATTACAGATTTTCTCCGTTTGTTTCGATAATATTTTTGTAGAAATATGCGGAATCCTTCCATATCCGCTTCTGTGTATTGTAGTCTGTATAAACAAGTCCGAATCTCTGGGAATATCCGTATGCCCACTCGAAATTGTCCATTACGGACCATGCGAAATATCCTGCCAGATCCACACCGTCCTCAGCTGCACGCTTGTAAGCGCCAAGATAACGAGCCATAAAATCTACGCGGGCCTGGTCGTGAACCTTTCCGTCCACACCTACCCAGTCATGGGAAGCCATGCCATTCTCTGTGATCATAAATGGCTTCTTATAACGCTCCTGCATAAATTTTGGCGCCCAGTACAGAACCTCCGGAGTTACCGGCCAGCCAATTGCAGTCTGTGGGAAACCATCGTAACGTGCTGCGCGGACTGCTTTTCCATCCTCACCAGCACGAACGGTTACGGCATTGTAAATATTCTGTCCCAAAAAATCAAGTGGCTGTGAAATCAGCTTCATATCGGCATCTGTTACTTTCGGGAAAAACTGTCCAAATTCTTTCAGAATATCCTCTGGATACTGTCCCAGATAAACCGGATCACAGCAAAGAGCAACGTCCCAGCTGCAGGCTCCGATGGAGTTCTCCGGGAGACTGAAGTTTGCTTTTCTTGCGGCTTCAATATCTTCCGGCTTGTTTGTTTCCGGAACATAAAGGGCTCCACATGGTGCCATACTGATCTTTACAGGCTGTTTGCTGAACTCACGAAGCGCTTCTACTGCACGTCCATGGGCTTTCAGTACGTTGTGCCAGATACGGAAATAATCGGATGGGCCAACCTTCAGGCCTGGTGCATGCTCACCGGTCTGATATCCAAGGCCAACTATGCACTGCGGCTCATTGATGGTGAAGAAATTCTTTACTCTGTCTGAGAAATGCTCTGCCACTACTTTTGCATACTCGTAAAACCAGGATGGAGAATTTGGATTCATCCAGCCGCCCTGTAAATGAAGTGCGTATGGAAGATCCCAGTGATATAAGGTAACAAATGGCTCAATTCCGTTGTCCAGAAGTTCATTGATCAGGTTGTCGTAGTATTTCAGACCTTTTTCATTGACTGTGCCTGTGCCTTCCGGCATGATGCGCGCCCAGGAAAGAGAAAAGCGGTATGCTTTCATGCCCATTTCTTTCATGATCTGAACGTCTTCTTTGTAGCGGTGATACTGGTCGCAGGCTGCATCGCCTGTCTGGTTCTCATAAATGTGTCCACCGTCTTTGCAGAAAATATCCCAGATGTTCAAGCCTTTTCCGTCTTCATAAGCGGCGCCTTCTACCTGGTAGGAAGCGGTTGCACCGCCCCAGATAAAATCTTTCTTAAATCCCATGGTGTAATTCCTTTCTCTATTTAGGTAATTGCGAAACTCAAATTTGAAATATGAGAGCAGTTATCCACAATAAATGGAGATGATAAATGCAGAAACGTTAAATGACGAAATATTTTAGGCACACTTAAATAAGCCATAGGGCTTATTAAGTTGGTAAGTCCTATGCTATGAGAGGCTTTAAGCTTCGAATATATTCGTGGTGATTGATCTTATCTGCGAGAACAACAGTAATAAGTTGGGTGATACCGGCAAGAATCAGATCAGCATGCAGAGTCTTCTCATTTTGGGTTCGGCGTCCTGCAAGACAGAGATTGTCTTTGATGTGGTTGATATCCCTTTCGACAACAGTTCTGATTTTATAGGTATCATCCCATTCTTCGGTGCCGCGGATCGCTCCGGGATAAGCACGAAGATTCTTTTCTGGGTAGATGTAGACCATCCGCCCACATTTAGAAGAGGTACAAGGGTTGTCACAGAAACAATGACGATGGGCTTTTTGAGTTGATTTATCATAAATCCATTTCATTTTTGGACAGACAAATTTATATCTTGTTACTCCACTGCGAAGTTTGGAAGTGCCTTCGTATTTCATTTGTAAAGAAGGATCATGGGGACAACACGGAATACCATCTTCATTGATGGAATAATCCAGATTTTCAAGTCCGGATCTTGCATTCAGCGGAATATAAGCTTTCGAGAAATGTTTGTCATTACCAAAAGTGTCACCGGTAAGAAGGCTCTTATAGAGCTGTGCGGTATCGAAAGCAGCATCACCCAGGAAGGTTTTTGGATTAATCAAAGGATGCTTGGAAAAGAAGTCCTTCAGTGTCGGGATTAAAAGCTTTGAATCATGAACACATTTATCTTCGTCAGGGGAATCGGATTTCTTTTCGACAACGATATCAGGATGTGAAGCCATAAAGTTTTTGTTATAAAAAGATATGTGGCGGATGATGCCCAGTCCGTTGGTGACAATACCGAACTTAAAGACATAGCAAAAATGTCCATTGATATAGAGCTGCTTAATCTCAGGATTAGCAGAAGCATGAGAAGGCATGGAACCATAGGCAGCTTTATAAGGATCATAGGATTTATCAAAGCCCTGAGCTTTCGCATATGCCTTAAGCTGCTTGATGATCCTGTTAGCATACTTGGGATTATTTTCGGTAACAAATGCTTCGATGCCGGAAGAATCAAAGATGGTCATATCTGCTTTTGCAGAGTCAATCGCCTGACAGATAGGCTCGGTAACATCAACAAGGTTATCGAAAACAAGCTGGAGGTCATTTAAAAAATCCTGTTTGAATCGGGTGATTTTGGAAGCGTCAGGGACTTTAATAAAACCGCAGAATTCCCGAAGTGATTTTGAGTAAGCGAGAAAAGTCAAGAGAAGCTGATCCGTAGGGATAGAAAAAATACGCTGAATAATCAAAGCCCATAGAAAAGCTTGCAAAGGGTATTTACGGGTTCTGCCTGTCGATGCATAGAAATGATTTCTAAAAGAAATCGGAATTAACTCATCAATATCGATATGTGTTTCTAATAGAGAAAGAAAAGCAGGTTTGTCATTTTCAAATTTTTCATGGCAATCTGAAAAAATATCTGCCAAAGAAAGCTGTTTATATGGTATCATAAGTATCAGAATAACTCCTTTCTTGGATGTAGGTTTATAGTTTTTAGTCAACTCTATTATACCATGTCCAGTGAGGAGTTATTTGTTTTTAGGTAACAAAAAATGCCGTATTTATGTGGTGTTGTGGCGTTTCGCAAACGCCTACCTTTCTCTATTATGTGTGAGGAGAATTTTTTAAATGTGTGTTTCGATTCTCCTGATTGATCTATGTCTCGTAACATTTTATGTGATTACTCTATTTTTACTTGTGTTTAATTTCCACAAACTTCTGTCTGCCAGCAAAAATTAAGTATCTGATGTTTTGATGCGGAATGCGATTCGTATGTACTACTATTTTCGCACGCACTTTATTAATGATATGTATGATAAATATCGTAAATCCGAACGCCGTCTTTGGAAATCTTCTGATCTTCTACCGGCACAAGTGTGACTGCTTCCTTGTCTGTAAATGCAACCACATTCTCGTTCCAGATGGTATCCGCGCTGATTCCCTCCAGCATGCAATACGGAACAAAAGTATCTGTCTGAATGGAAACGCTTCCGTCTGCATTCTCAGTTACCTTAAATGCAGGATCTTTCAGTTCCAGATATTTGACTGGGACAAATGTCTCAAATTCTTTCTTGGAAACCTTCTGTCCGTTCTGTTCATACTCATATTCGGCAACAAAGAATACGCTGTCATCACGACCTGCGATCAACTCCTTGTATTCTTTCTCAAACAGGCATTCCGCACTGAGTGCAGGTACTTCTTTGGATACTTCCTGCTCCTCGATCACCTGGAAATCCAGTGTTTTCACAGCGATTTTCGCTTTTACCGTTACCGGATCAAGTGTCTCGTTTGAAATCCAGAAGCCCATGTGAGTCTCTTTTTTCTCAATGCTTCCTGCCACATTGTCGCAGAAGCCTTTTGCCATATAATGGAGGGCCTTGTATCTTCCGTAATAGTCCATACTGGACCAGGACGCAACCGGCCAGTTATCATTGAACTGCCAGTAAATACTTCCCATACATCTGCCACGGTTTCTTCTCCAATGCTCCGTCGCTTCCTTCATGGCGTATCCCTGAAGGATCTGGCTTAAGAAGATCAGGCTTTCCAGGTCTTTCGGGTAACGGAAGGTCTCGGATAAATAATACAGGATCTTGCCGTTTGCTGCCGGGTTTTTCTGATGGCTCTCCATAACTCTGGAGAAAAGGTTTCGGTCTTTTTCCTCAGTAAAGGTCTCTACTGTCTTGATAGATGGAAGGGACTGGAAACCGAACTCGGAGCAGAAGCGGAAATAGTGCTTCATGTACTCACTGAATGGTTTCTGACCATGCCATACATCCCAGTAATGGCAATCGCCGCGGTTCTCATCACATGGATTGTCGAAGCTTCCTCCTGATGACGGGGAAGACGGCCAGTAGAATGCATCCGGTGCGTTTTCTTTTACCACATCTGCAAGTAGGAATTCAAACTGATACAGGTAGTCTCTCTTAAGAGACGGTGCATGTCCCTGGGTGTCCTTCCAGTCTGTCCATGCGCATTCCAGCTCATTGTTTCCACAGATCAGGCCAAGGCAGGCATGATTGCGGAAACGGAGGATATTGTCTTTTGCTTCAATTGCAATATTCTCTGCAAAATCCGGTGTTACGTCATAAATGTTGCAGGCGTACATCAGATCTTCCCAAAGGAGAATTCCGTATTCATCGCAGAGATCGTAGAATTCGTCGGATGGGTAATATCCGCCGCCCCATACGCGAAGACAGTTAAAGTTTGCAAATACGCAGGCTTTTACATCGCGCTCCAGGATTTCTCTGGTAATTCTTGGGTAGAAGCAGTCATCTGGAATGTAATCTGCGCCCCGGGCAAAAATCTTTACGCCGTTTACCATAATGGCAAATTCCTGCCCCCACTGGTCATCCTCACGGGATACCGTGACGGTTCGCAGACCTATGCGATATTCCCTGGTATCAAGAACGGTCTCGCCGGCTTTCAGCTGGATTGTCAGGGTGTATAAAGGCTGTTTGCCGTAGCCGTTTGGCCACCACAAAGCAGGGTTTATTACGTTTATATCAGAGTTGGTACCGGTGTAGAGGAGTGCGCCGGATGGGTCACGAAGTTCGTAGAAAAGCTGTAAGCCGCTGATTCCGGGCTGTGCTGCAGAGATTTCAGCTGCATTTTTCCGAACCTGTCTGTCAACACTTTCTACTGTATTTTCTTTCACCTCTGCGGCAATATTTTTTGCTGAATTTTCATTTGACTGCATAGCAGTATTTCCAGCTTTTACAACCTGTCCATCTGCTTTCTCAATTTCACTTCCAATATGAAGTGTCACTGCTCCGTCCACATGCTCCTGGCGGATCAGGGATTCGCCCAGTCTTGCATTATCAAAACAGCAAAGCTCCACACCGCGGAAAAGTCCGGCATCTGGAAGCTTTGGGCCCCAATCCCAGCCAAACATGGAGTGTGCTTTACGGATGTACTGGCTTCCAGGGGTAGTTCCGGTGTTGGTAAGATGAATCTCTCTTCCTTTCTCCGGTTTGTAAGCCTCAATAAATTTTACCGGGGAAGCGATATGGAGTTCCAGAAGGTTCTCGCCTTCTTTTACCAGCTCTTTCACCTGGTAGACCCAGGTGCGGTGCATGTTCTCAGTATGTCCAAGCTTCTTTCCATTTAAAAAGACATCTGCTACAGTATCAATTCCGTAGAAGGTAAGAAGAATCTCTTCGCTGGCAATCTCTTCTGCGCTTACAGAAAAAGTGCTTCTGATATCAAAATCATTTTTCCAGAATTCTGTCCATTTGTACTCATTCATTCCATAATATGGATCTGGAAGAATTCCTTCTTTGCAAAAAGTATCCATGGCGGAGCCGGGTACACTCATGCCATACCAGGTATCCTGACCGCTGATGGATATCTGAAAATTATCTTTTAAGTCTCGCTTTATCATATGGTTATCCTTTCTTGTCAGCAAGCCTTTCAAAAGTATTAAGATATATAAATATAATTTAACAGTCCTATGAGGCAATGTCAACCATATGCCACCGGAGATTTACTACTGTATGAACCATTTATGATAATGTCCTAATATACCACAAAGGAAAATGTCCCAATGTAGTATAATGCTTCCATCAAC